>CAYMWZ010000091.1:1359-10088 GCA_964394385.1 uncultured Nitrospinaceae bacterium
GAAGCGCTCGGCAAGGCCGGGGTCGCGGGGATGACGGTGACCGAAGTCAAGGGGTTCGGCCGGCAGAAGGGCCACACCGAGCTCTACCGGGGGAGCGAGTACGTCGTGGATTTTTTGCCCAAGATCAAGATCGAGGTCCTCTGCGAGGACGCCAAAGCGCCGTCCATCGTGGACGCGATCCGGGGGGCCGCAAGGACGGGCGAGATCGGGGACGGGAAGATCTTCGTCACTCCCGTCGGGGAGGTCATCCGCATCCGCACGGGGGAGCGCGGAGAGGAGGCGATCTAACCCATGGCCACAACCCCCCTCCGGCGGCCTGCCGGCCGGGGGGAGTGCGCTCCGCGGGCCGCCCGCCCCGGCGCGAACGGGAGGAGAGAGAAGTGTCCGGCAAACATCTGAAATGCGTGCTGACGGCCCTGGCCGCCGCCTTCTTGACCTTGCTGCCCGCCCTCGCGATGGCGGCCGAGGCGAAAAAACTCAACCCGGGCAACACGGCCTGGATGCTCACCTCGACGGCGCTCGTCCTCTTCATGACCATCCCGGGGCTCTCGCTCTTCTACGGCGGCCTGGTGCGATCGAAGAACGTCCTCTCCCTCCTGATGCAGTGCTTCGCCATCACCTGCGCGGTCTCCATCCTCTGGCTCATCTATGCCTACAGCCTGGCCTTCTCGGACGGGGGCGGCGCGAACGCCGTGGTGGGGGGCCTGTCCAAGAGCTTCCTGAAGGGGGTGACGGTGGGCGCGCTCCAGGACGACATCCCCGAGACCGTCTTCTCGATGTTCCAGCTCACCTTCGCCATCATCACGCCCGCCCTCATCGTGGGCGGCTTCGCCGAGCGGATGAAATTCTCGGCGCTCCTCCTCTTCAGCGCGCTCTGGCTGACGGTCGTCTACGCACCCGTGGCCCACTGGGTGTGGGGCGGGGGGTGGCTGGGCGCGATGGGGGCGCTCGACTTCGCGGGCGGCACCGTGGTCCACATCAACTCGGGCGTGAGCGCCCTCGTGGCCGCGCTGCTGCTGGGCCCCCGGCGCGGCTTTCCCGAGACTCCCATGCCCCCCCACAGCCTCCCGCTGACCGTGGCCGGGGCGGCGATGCTCTGGGTGGGATGGTTCGGCTTCAACGCGGGCAGCGCGCTCAAGGCCGACGGCACGGCCGGCATGGCCATGCTCGTCACCCACATGTCGGCCGCCGCGGCGTCGCTCGCCTGGATGTTCGCCGAGTGGGCGCGCTACGGGAAGCCGAGCGTCCTCGGCATCGTCACCGGGATGGTGGCCGGCCTGGTCGCCATCACCCCCGCCTCGGGCTACGTGGGCCCCGTGGGCGCGCTCATCATCGGGATCGCGGCGGGGCTCGTCTGCTTCGGCGCCACGACCTACATGAAGCAGGTGCTCAAGGTGGACGACTCGCTGGACGTCTTCACCGTGCACGGGGTGGGCGGGTTCCTGGGCGCCCTCCTGACCGGGGTGTTCGCCGCCTCGGAGCTCGGGGGGGTGGGCTACGCCCAGGGCGTGACCATGGGCGGCCAGATGTGGGTCCAGTTCATCGCGGCGGCCTCGACCCTCATCTACGCGGGGGTTGTCTCCTTCATCCTCCTGAAGGTGGTGGACGGCATCGCGGGGCTGCGCGTCCCCGCGAATGAGGAGCTCGAGGGCCTGGACCTCACCCTCCACAACGAGACGGGCTACGACATCTGAAGAAAAATTTCCCTCGGGTGGTCCCGCCGGGGCGGGCCTCTGGCCCGCCCCGGCTTTTTGCCGCCGCAGCCCTGCGGACGAATCCCGGATTCGAAAAATCACCCATACGGCGGTATCCTGTCGCCCGAATCCCGCCACGCATACGATGACTTCCCTACGAAAGGAGAACTCCATGGCCGTCGCCCGAGTGACCAAGATCACCGCCTCCTCCACCAAGAGCTTCCAGAGCGCCGTCGAGGAGGGCCTCAAGCGCGCCTCCAAGACCCTGCGCGGCATCACGGGCCTGGAGGTCCTGGAGCAGAAGGCCAAGGTGGAGAAGGGGAAGATCACCGAGTACCGCGCCACCATCGAGCTGACGTTCATCCTGGAGTGATGAACCCGGCCGGCCGGCCGGGGGCACCTAGCCCTGGGCGGCGGCGCGCCGCTTCTCGAGAAAGGCCTGGGCGTCCTCGGGAAGGGAGGTGAAGCTCAAGGAGACGCTCGCCGGGCCAGAGCCCCCGTCGGCCGGGCGGACTCCGACGACCTTGGCGTAGGCGTCCGAGAGGCCGGGGGCCTCCCGGGGGGCGAGGCGCACCATGAGGTTGGCGCCCGCCGCCACGGGGCCCTCCAGCGCCGCCTCGGCGGAGCCCTCCGCGAGGCGCGTGATGCGGCCGGGGATGGCCTCCTCGGAGACCCGCTTCCCCTCCAGCGCGAAGCACGTCACCACGAGGGGCGGGTCGAGGGCGACGAACTCCTCGGGCGCCCTCTCCGGCAGGGCGCAGGCGTACTTCCCCCCGATGCCGTCGACCTCGTACACGGCGACCGGCCTCTCTATCCCCTTGAACTGAAGCTCCCGCTCGCTCCTCACGCGCACGGCGTCCCGCACCCGCGCGTAGGTGCCGGAGCTGATGAGGACCTGCCCGCTCACCGTGTTGGACTCGATGCGGTAAGCCATGTTGACGGCGCCGCCCATGGCCCCGTACTTGGTCCGCTTCTCGGAGCCGATGTTTCCGACGATGACCTCGCCGGTGTTGATCCCGATGCCCATTTGCAGCTCGGGGATGTTCTCCCGCCGGTGGAGGGCGTTGATCCTCTCCAGGGCGACCTGCATCTCGATGGCGCACGCCACGGCGCGCTCCGGGTCGTCGGCCGCGGCGACGGGGGCCCCGAAGAAGGCCAGGATGCCGTCCCCCTGGAACTCGTCCACCGTCCCGCGGAAGCGCGTGATGATGTCCACCATGGGCTCCAGGTAGCGGTTGATGATCCGGACGACCTCCTGGGGCTCCTTCCGGGAGGAGAGGGCGGTGAAGCCGCGCAGGTCGGAGACCAGGAAGGTGACCTCGCGCAGCTCCCCGCCCAGCCTGAGGCGGTCCGGCGAGCTCAGGAGCTCATCGACCACCTCCTGGCTGATGTAGCGCCCGAAGGTGTCCCGGATGAAGTCGCGCTGGCGAAGCCCCTCGACCATGCCGCTGAAGGCGATGGAGAGGCGGCCCACCTCGTCGTCGCCCCGCGGGGGCGGGACGGCCACCCCGAGGTCGCCCTGGCTCACCTTGCCGGCGGCCTCGGTCAGGCCCTGGAGGGGCCGCAGCATGCGCTGGGAGAGGACGCCGAACAGCGCCAGCCCGACCGCCAGGACGGCCACCGTGAGGCCGAACAGCCGGATGGTCTTCATCCGCACGGCGGCCGCAACCGGGTTGGCGAACTTGTTGAGCATCAGGATCGACTCCACCCCGCCGCCCCGCTTGAGCGGGATGTTGATCTGGAGGAACTGGTCGAACTCGCGGTCCCCGACCCGGCCCCCGAAGAGCTGGCTGTGCATCATCTCGCCCCGCTTCCAGGTGTCGTCCGTGGCCCGGTAGGTGGCCGGGAACCATTCGTGGATGTGCACGGGCTGGCCGATGCCGAAGCCGCCGTGCTCCGCGGCCACGTAGGAGTAGCCGCCGTCGGGCCGGCGGCGCATGACGATGGCGTTGTCCACCCCGAATTCGCTCTTGATGCGGTTGAGGTCGCGCAAGAGGTTGCGGTAGGCCTGGGAATCCTTGTGCTCGGGGCGGGTCAGGGTGGCGATCTCGTCCACGTTGAGCCAAGAGGCCCCCCGCTGCGCGAAGAACTCCAGCTTCGACGCCAGCACCTGGATCTCGTAGTCGCGGCTGTCCTGGTAGTAGCGCACCGCCAGGGGCGCCACCGCCACCGTGAGGATGAGAAGGAACAGGGCGATGTTCTTGCAGACGATGGATCGGTGGAAGGCCGGCCGGCCGGAAGACGGGGACGCCGCCATGGGGGGCCTCCTGGGCTCAAACGGCAGCCGCAGTATACCCCAGGGCGGCCCTCCACCCCATCCTGAAGGGCGCGGCACGCGCCTCAGCCGGCCAGCTGATCCCTCTTGGGGACGGCCTGGTGCTGGAGGACCTCGCTGACTTTCTCGGCGATCTCGGCGGGGGAGACGGGCTTGAGGAGGAAGGCGGAGATGTGCAGCTTCGAGAGCTCCTGGACGGTCTCCACCGTGGCGTTCTCGGAGAGGACGACGATGGGCAGCCCCCGCAGGGCGGGGTGGTCCCGGATGAAGCGCGTGAGCTCGAGGCTCGTCATCCCCGGCATGTGCAAATCGGAGATCACCAGGTCGAAGGGGCACCCTCCCCCCTGCGCCAGAAGCTCCTCCAGGAGCCTCCGCGCCCGGGCGCCGCTCTCGGCCAGGGTGACCTTCTTCAGGCCGAAGTATTTGAACGCGTTGCCGATGGCCGCCCACTCCTCGCGGCTGTCCTCCACCACGAGAACGGAGCGGCCCCGGAGCTCGAGCGGAAACTTCTCGAAAACGATGGCCCTACCCTCCCCTCAGCGCGAGGACAGGACACCCCAGGATGACGCCCGGACGGATGGGGGCGGATCGCCTCTTTTTTTGGGGGGCCGGAGCCCCAAGGAAAGCCGAAAGATAAATTCTTAAACCCATAAGGGCGGTGGCACACCTGAAATTTGCACCCTGATACCACAGAGGACCCACCCGCGCAAGAAAAATTGCGCCGCCCCAGTCTTTTTTCTCAGACATTCTTCTCCGGCTCCGGATCCTCCCCCTCGGGAAGGACAATCCGGCAGATCTTGGCGTACAGCTCCGGGTGGTCCTTCAGGAGCTCGCGGATCTCCTCAAGAACGTCCCGCCTCGCCTGGACGTAGCTGCGCTCATAGCTCAGGCGGAGTTTGTCTCCCGCGATGCGCGAATTCTCCAGGCGCAAGATCATCTGGGCCAGCTGCTCGGGGCCGAACCCCTCCATCGCGCCCTCCCGCACGCCCGCCACCGCCTCGATCGCCCGGGCGAGGAGCATCCGGCGGGCGAGGTAGGCCACGGCCTCCCCCGGATCCACCACGGCGTCCTCGAGCGTCTCCACGCTCTCGATGATCTTCTCCACCGCGCGCTCGATCCTGCGCGTTTTCTGGAACGCCTCCTTGAGGCGCCGGTTGCGCTCCTGGGGGGAGAGATCGCTGAGTTTCTCCCCCGTCGCGCTCTCCATGGCCTGGCCGCCCTCCTTGATGTTCTTGTCTGCAAGGCGGAGCTTCTCCTTGATCGGGGAGGGGGCCCGCGGGCTGCGCCGCGCCATCACAGCTCTCCGACGAGGATGTCGGGGGCCTCGGGGAGCGCCCCCTCGAGGAGGCCCCGCCCCTTGCGGGTGAGGTGGACCTCGTAGTCGGTGAGCAGGCGGCCCAGGGCCCCCGGGTCGGTCTTCTTCAAGAGGCCGCGGGCGGCCAGTTCGTCCACGAAGCGCTCCAAGGTGGCGCGCGTGAGGGGGCCGCCCTCCTCGCGGTGGCCCGCCTCCCGGAGGGCGCTCCACAACAGGAGGCTCCCCACCCGGGCGGCGCCGGTGAAGGCGCCCTGGTAGTAAAGCGTCTTGAGAATGTCTCCCCGGAGGACCCGGGCGGCCAGCTCGTTCACGTCCTTTGTCCCTTTCCTGTGCGGGCGCCGCCCCCCGCGCCTAGTCGGTCGGGGTTCCCCCGCGGAGGGCGGCGATGCCTTCGTTCGCGCGCCGAAGCTCGGCGAACACTTCGGCGAAGGCCTTGCGGATGGCCTCGAGCTCGCGCGCGATGTCGTCGCGGCGGGCGTAGCGCAGGTGAACCTCGTCGATCCTCCCCTCGGCCCGCTCGAGGCGGGCGCGCAGGGCGGCCTCGGCGGTATCGATCTGGCGGCGCAGGGCCGCCTCGATCCGCTCCACCCGTCCCATCATCTCGGTGTAGACGATCCGGCCGAGAACCCCCGCCAGGGTGAGGGCGAGGGTGAGGCCGCCCGCCACCGCGCCCGTGATCCAGTTCCACGTCCACTCGGCCATGGTCTCCTCCTCCGGCCCCCCGCGGAGGAAATATAGGCCGGGCGGGGAGAGACACACTGACGGGAATTGCGGGCTGGTGCGCGCCGGCCGCGGGGGCCACCCGCCTGGCCCCCCGCGCCGGGATGGGGGAGAATCCCCATGGCGGGCTCCGCCGCCGAGGGGGGGGAGAATGAGACTGGCCCGAGGCTCGAGACTTGGCCCGGGGGCGGTCGCCCTTGCGGCGGGCGCCTGCGCCCTTTGGTCGGCCCTCGCGGGGGCGCGGGCGGCCCTCGCCCACGGGGAGGAGGAGATCCTTCTCTTCTCCTACCTCGCCGAGGAGCCGAACCTTCTGCGGATCTCGGCCGCCTTCCTGGGGGCGCTCCTCGTGCTTTTCGGGCTCTTCATCGCGCGGGCGGGAAGAATCGAGATGGCGCGGAGGGGGCCGAGGGAGGGGGGCTCGGCGGCCAAGCTGATGGGCCCGGGGATTCTCCTCGCCGGGGTGGGCGCGGCCGTCTTCCTCGCCGCCGCCTTCCTCCTCCCAGAGAGGATGGAGACCCGCCACGACCACCCCGCAGGGGAGGCCGCAAGGGCGGAGCCCTCCGCGGGGCCCCTCACCGCGCCCCGGCCGTGAGCGGCCCCGGGGGCGCCCTCACAGGGTCTCGAGCTCCTGCTCCTTGAGGAACTCCAGCGCCTTCTTGGCGGGCAGGTAGTTGGGGTCGTGACTGAGCGCCCGCTCGAAGGAGCGCTTGGCCTCGCCCACCTGGCCCTTCTGGAGGAGCACCCGCCCCAGGTTGAAGTGGGGGAACTGATAGCAGCAGTAGCGCTTCGAGCGGATGGCCTTCTCGAGCCAGGGGATGGCCTCCTCGGGCTGGCCCTTCTCGATCAGGTAGACCCCGATGTCGTTGTAGGGGTTGCCGTAGTCGGGATCAACCGCAATGGCCTTCTTGCACTCGGCGATGGCCTCATCGATCTGCCCGAGATGGCTCAAGGACCAGCCGAGAAAGGTGTGGGCCTCGGCGGTGGGATGGATCTCGATGGACTTGCGGAAGTGCTGGACGGCCTGACCGTACTCGCCGAAGATGTGCAGGAGGTAGCCCCGCTCCCAGAGCCAATACGCCCGGAGGAGGTCGGGGGCGTCCGCCCCGGGCGGCTTCCCTTCCCCGCCCGGGCCGAGGGCGCCCGAGGCCGCAGGGGCCCACCCCGCCCCGAGGAGGGCGGACAAGACGAGGATCGAAGCGATGCGGCGCCCGCGGGTCATCATCCCGCCCCCCTCGCTGGGCGGCGTAGCTGGAGACGGGCCAGAGGCGGCTCGGCCCTCACGGGATTGTAGCGGGGGCGCCCGGCGACGGAAAGGCGGGGCGGTGCGCCCTCAGGCGGCCCCCTCCCCCGCCCCGCGGAACTGGGCCCAGAGCCTGGCGAAGCGGCTCTCGTAGATCATGTCGTAGAGCCCGAGCCGGTCCGGGAAGAGGCGGGCGCAGACCTCCCTGAGGCCCGCCCGCTCGATGGCGATGTCGGCCGCGGGGATGTCCTCCCTGAGGATGAGCGCGCAGATGCGGTCGGCCTCCCGCTGGAGGCGGCGGACGCGCCCGCCCTCCTCCCAGCGCGCCCGCGCCTCGGGAGCCATGACACCGGGAGGGCCCCCACCGAAGAGCCAGGCGCCGCACCGGCAGCGCCGGGCTTCCGCCTCCCACATCTCCTCGCGGGAGGCGCTCCCCCCGCAAAAGGGACACCGCATAGGACTCTCCCTGGAAGAGGGCCGACCCCCCCTTAGTTTTGCGATTTCGGGGAGTAGTGGCAAGGGGGAAACAGAAACCTGACTGATGGCGCTGGACTATACTGGGGCTGCCCAAACTTCTCCCCGAGGATGTTCAACATAAGTCCCCGAGGAGAACACATCGGTAGGTCCGATTGCCAAGTTGATCTCAGAAAAATTCATCTGTTGGGACTGAAGCCTCTGGGCTCGGATAACCTTTTGGGCTTCAAGATAGCCCAAAATCGCTTCACTCGCTCGAGCAATGGCCTCATCCACGGTTGAGCCAAACGTGAAACAACCGGGCAGAGAGGGAACCTCCACGCAGAAGTTGCCCTCCTCATCGTCAATGATTAAATATTCGATTCCGGTGGAAATATGGGTCATTTGGATTCGGGCAGTCATCGCTCTCCTCCCGCATCGATCTTCTCAATCTGTTTAATTTCCCCGAACACCTTTTCGTACTTTTCGATGTTCTCCTTTAGTGCAAAAAGTATCCTTTTCGCGTGTTCAGGGGTGGTGACCAAACGACTAAACATAAGGGCTGCTTGGACATTTGGATGAACCTGCCCAAATTCTAGATAGAATTCTTCATTCGTATGCCTAACCACCATATAATTCGCAAATTGAGCCCGAGGAGGAATTTGCTCAATCCTGGTCCCGGCAGGTTCGGGCGACTTGTCAGTGTGCCCATCTGCTCCTGGCATTATTTTCCTCCTAATCTCTGAGAGCCCTCAAAAAATCCTCTCTCGAAATGCCTGCGGTCCGAAGCAGACCCGAAATTATGGATCGGGGGACGGAACCGTATTGGGGGATGGTCAACGGCCGACCCAGGCCCTCCGTCGTCATGTGAACGTGAGAACCCCTTTGTCTCACAATATAGAATCCCAACCTCTCAAAGGCTCTACATATTTCAGCGCCGCTCAAGTCTGGGATTCTGCCTCCCCCTGCCGCACGTGCCGCCACCTGACTCTCATTAAGGAGAGATTACCGGAGCATCATCAATCTAAAGAT
>CAYMWZ010000092.1:0-10083 GCA_964394385.1 uncultured Nitrospinaceae bacterium
CAGATCTCGGTGTGGTCGACGACGACGGCCAGCTCCCCCGCCCGGGCGAGGCCCCCGGTCGCGGGCCGGCCGGCGAAGGGCTGCCCGGGCAGGGGCTTCCCCTCCAGGTCGGCGACGCCCTGGTGGGTGAGGAGGAGGACTTGATCGCGCACGGGATGCCCTCCCTGGCGAGGGGGGGAGAGGATCAGTAGAGGCCGGTCCGGTAGCGCTCCTCGACTTCTTTTTGCACCGCCTCGGGGTCCAGCCCCCCGATCTGGTCCGCCAGCATCTGGCCCATGCTGGGGAAGGACCTGCGGTCAACGTGCCGCCCGGCGTCCCACAGCTTCGAGCGGATGAGCGCCTTCCCGCAGTGGAGGAAGACCTCCTCGACCTCGACGAGGAGGCCCGAGCGGGGGGCCTTCCCCTGGACGGCGAGCGGCCGGAGCAGGGCCTCATCCGTGGTGATGCGCGCCCTGCCGTTCACGCGCAGGCTCTCGTTCACCCCCGGCACGAGAAAGAGGAGCGCCACCCGGGGGTTGTCCAGGATGTTCCCCATGGTGTCCACCCGGTTGTTGCCGGGGCGGTCGGGGATGAGGAGAGTGCGCTCGTCGAGCACCTGGACGAAACCCGGCGCGTCCCCCTTGGGGGAGGCGTCCGAGCCCGAGGGCCCCGCCGAGGCGATCACCATGAAGGGCGAGTGGGCGATGAAGTTGCGGGCGTGGGCGTCCAGCTTCGGCATCTGCTTCCGGGCGGCCCTCGGGTTGATCTCCCCGTAGTAGGCCCGCAGGTCCCCGCACGTCTGGATCTTCTCGGCCGCCATGCGATGTCCCCTCCAAATGAAATGGCCCGGCGCGGGCCTAGCCCGTGAACTCCAGGATGTGGAGCCCAAGCCCCCAGCGGTCTCCCACGTAGATGAGGCCGGTCGAGCGGTCGACGAAGACGTCGTTCGACTGGGGGACGAAGCGCTGGGCGTTCCCCGCGGGGACGTAGTGGCCGACCTCCTTGGGCTCGAAGGGGTTCGACCAGTCCACGACGCGCAGCCCCGCCCCGTACCAGACAATGTACATCAGATCGTCCGCCCGCATGTCGAGCCAGACGTTGTGGGCGCCGTAGCGGGCCCCCAGGGCGCACCAGGAGGAATCCTTTGGGCGCATGGAGAGGGGGTCGATGGGGTAGGGGTGGAAGGTGCTGACGGGAAGGGGGTGCATGGGGTTCCGCATGTCGTAGAAGGTGACGAAGGCGGGCGGGTGGTCGCAGTTCATCGTGACGCACTCGGTCGTAACGATGGCGAACTCCCCGCCCGGGGGGACCAGGAAGGTGTGGTAGGCCCCCGGCCAGCCGTGGGTCTCGTGGGGGTTGTGGCGCCAGAGGAACTTTGGGCGGCGGGGATCGGCCGTGTCGAAAAGGGCGATCCCCCCGTTCCAGAAGCCGCAGGTGGCGTAGCGCCCCCAGGGGTTCGCCTCGTGGAGCCAGCAGCCCCAGCCGACGAGGCCGAAGTCCCAGGAGGGCTTCTCCCCGGCCGCCTCGTTCTGGCCCTCGATCCAGGCCTGGCCGATGAGCTCGGGCGAGAAGGGATCCCGCACGTCATAGACGTTCAGCACCTTCCCCCGGCAGCCCTCCTTGAAGGCCGAGCAGTAGAGGAGCTTCCGCTCCCGGTCGTAGACGGGCCGGTGGACGCCCCGCCCCTCGGCCTCGATCTGGCCCGCGAGGCGGGGCCGCCTCGGGTCGGCCAGGTCGAAGATCCGCATCCCGCCGATCACCTCGGGGTCCTCGACGCCGGGCTTTTTTTCGCTGTTGGTGTAAAGCGCGTCCTCGACCAAAAGAATTTTGTGGGTGCGGGCGCTGGGCCGGTCCTCGATCTGGTGGACCACCTTGGGCTTAGAGGGATCCGAGACGTCCAGGACGGTCATCCCGTTGTGGCCGCACGCCCCCGAGGCCGCGACGTAGCAGAGGCCGTCCCGCACCTGGATCTGGAAGGTGTCCCCCCAGCCGTTGAGATCCGAATGCCCCACCAGCCGGACGTTCTTCTTCATCTCGGGCCGGGGGCCCTGGAGCTTCGAGGGCACGTCGCCATAGGGCACCATCGTGTCCCCGGCGCGAGGGGGAGCGTTATAGTGCGGCCGCGGCATGAGAGCTCCTTCAGCAATCGGCCGAAGCGAATCCGAGAGGCAAGAACCTACACCGGAAGCGCGACCCCCATCTCCTCCGCCAAGGCGGCCACCTCGGCCCAGACGGCCTCCTCGATGGGCACCCCCTCGCGCATTCTTCTCTCTCTCTCCCCAAAACTCCGCTCGCCCGGGATCCGCACCCCGGGGGAGCCGGGGGCCTTGCGGCAGCTCTTGAGCTCCTCGATGTGGGCGGCGACCGCCCGGCGGAAGGCCCCCGGGTCGCCGAAGGCGGCCGGGTCGATCGCGATCAAGAGGTCCCCCTTGTCGTAGCGCCCCTCTCTCACCGCCTGGCCCAGGGGCTTCCCCACCTTGGCGCCGAGGAGCGGCCCCGCCAGAAGCCCCAGGACCAGGCACAGCCCGAAGCCCTTGTGGCCCCCGAAGGGAGCGAGGGAGGCGGCCGCCTGGGCGTCGGTGGTGGGCGCCCCCCCGGAGTCGAAGGCCACGCCCTCGGGCAGCAGCTCCCCGCTCACCCGGGACTTCAGCACCGTGCCGAAGGCGATGGCGCTCGTGGCGAAATCGAGGAGCAGGGGTTCGTCCACCTCAGTCGGGACGGCGATCGCCAGGGGGTTGGTGCCCAGGATGCGCTCGCTCCCCCCCAGGGGATGGACGAGGGGCTGGGTCACGCTCGTCAGGACCCCCACCATGCCGCCCCGGGCGATGCGCTCGGCGTAGTAGCCCGCCATGCAGATGTGGTCGGAGTTCACGACCCCCACGGCGCAGCAGCCCGCCCGCCCGGCCTTGCGGCGGGCCAGGCTCGCCCCGTAGATGGCCCCCACGGGGCCCAGGGCCCGGTCGGCGTCCACGAGGGCGCTCCCCTCGCGCTCCTCGAGGATGCGGGGCCGCGCCCGGGGGTTGATCATGCCCCCCTGGATGCGCCTCAGCATGGTGGGCAGGCGCAGGAGGCCGTGGGTCCCGTAGCCGCGCAGATCCGCCTCGATGAGGACATCCGCCGTCGCCATGGCCGCCTCGTGGGGGCAGCCGGCGGCGGCCAGGAGGCGCTCCATGAGGTCGCGGAGCGCATCGGGGCCCACGAGGCGGGGGGAGTTTTGGGGCATGCTCGCTCTCAATGTCATGGCAGGAGATCTTTGCGAACGATTCCCCCCCCCTCTCCCCCTGGGAGAGGGTTGGGGTGAGGGCAGGTCTCGCCCGCTAACTCCTTCTCCCTCACCCCGGCCCTCTCCCGGAGGAGGAGGGTGACATGTGGGCGATGCTCCCGTTTCCGAAGGCGAAGCCCTAGAGGTCCGGCGCGGGGGCGGCCGTCGAGGGGCGCGTGACGCGCATCATCCAGCAGAAGATCTCGACGCGGTTGCCGTCCGGGTCGAGGAAGTAGAAGGCGTGGCTGCCGCTCCCCCCCTCGAAGCTGTCCCCGTCGGTGCCCTCGGAGCCGTGGACGTAGGGCCCCGAGACGAGCTCGATCCCGCGCTCGCGCACGTGCTCGAGGGCCAGGAGCCAGTCCTCGCGGTTGGCCGCCTCGAAGGCGATGTGGTGGAGGCCCACCTCCTTGCGGCCCTCGGAGTCGCCGGTGGTCAAGCCCGCGCGCCGGGCGTCCTCGGCGAGCTCGAAGAAGACGAGGTCGTGGTGCATCTCGCCGCAGCGCATGAAGCAGATGGGCCTGCGGAAGCTGGGAGGACCCCACTTGCCCGTCAGCTTGAGCCCCACGACCTCCCGGTAGAACTTGATGGAGCGCTCCACGTCGCTCACATGGATGCCGACATGCCCCACGCGCCTCACCCTGCAGACCATGGATGACCTCCCCCCTCTTGAACTCTCCGGCCGGGCCGCCCCGCCGGGTGACGCTTCGGATGGATGCCCGGCTATCCTACCACGCTCCGGGGGGCCTCGGGGGGGCGGCCTCCCCGGCCGGGAGGCCCCGCCGTGAAAGAGGGCATCGGATGATGCTACCCTGTCCGGGAGTTGCGCGCCGGGCGGGACGCCCGGCGCCAGGGGAGGGCGTTGGATCTTGCGCCAAGACCGGGGAGCCGACATGAAGAGCGCCTATCTGCCGGGGCTGGACGAGCAAACCTTTTTGGAGGGGCCGCACTCGCGGAAGTGGGAGCTGGCGTTCCTCCTCCGGGTGGCGGCCGAGTTCATCCGGGGGCTCAGGGCCCTGCACTTCGTGGGCCCGTGCGTGTCGGTGTTCGGCTCGGCGCGCATCGAGGAGGAGCACCCCTTCTACGCGCTGGCGCGCGAGGTGGGGCGCGCCCTGGCGGGCCTGGGCTTCACGGTGATGACGGGCGGGGGGGGCGGCCTCATGGAGGCCGCCAACCGGGGGGCCAAGGAAGCCGGGGGCCGGTCGGTCGGGTGCAACATCCGCCTCCCCTTCGAGCAGAAGCCGAACGCCTACCTCGACCACTGGGTGAGCATCCGCTACTTCTTCATCCGGAAGGTATTCCTCTTCAAGTACTCCTACGCCTTCGTCGTGATGCCGGGAGGGGTCGGCACCCTGGACGAGCTCTTCGAGGCCTACACCCTCATCCAGTGCGGGAAGATCCAAAACTTCCCCATCGTCCTCATGGGGCGGGAGTACTGGGGACCCTTGCTCAAGCTCCTGAGGGACATGGCGGAGGAGGGGACGATCTCGCCCTCGGACATCGACCTCATCCTGGTGACGGACTCGGTCGCGGAGGCGATGGCTCACATCGAAAAGCACTCCGTCGAGCGGTTCCGCCTCCGGCGGACGAAGCCCCCCCAGCGCCGCGGCGCCCTGGCCGAGGGCTAGCTCACATGCAGCGCCGCAGCAGCATGAATTCCAGGCCGTCCATACAAGCGATGAAGATCGGGCAGTGGGGGTAGTCCCTCGGGCACCAGGTCTCGGCCACCTCCTCGGGCGGCCGCGCCCACTCCCCCCCGAGGGGGTCGTAGCAGAGCACCTCCCCCGCATCCCCCTCCCTCCGGAAGGGACAGACCAGCCCCTTCGCGGCATCCGGCACAACGGTCATCATTCCCATAGCCTCCCCCGCATATATAGAAATTCAGGTCCACTAATCTAAAATATGTCCACTTCCCTCCCTTTCCGCAAGCCCCCTCAAGCAGAAATTCGGGCCCTTCCCTACGGCCCTGTGCGCAGGACCACGAGGTGGTCGGTGCCCGACTCGGGCGCCCAGACTTCGCCGGGGCGGCCCAGCATCTGGCGCACCCGGGCCCCCGGCCGGGGGCTCGGGAAGGACTCGAACCTCTCGGTCCCCGGATCGAAGCGCACGATGGCGTTGGCCGAGAAATCCGTGAGCCAGACGATGTCGCGCTCGTCCACGTAGACGGAGTAGGCCCGGGGCCGCTCGCCGGGCAGCCGCCACGCCCTCCACTCCCGGGTCTTGGGGTCGTAGCGGCTCACGTTGCCGCTGTTCCACTCGCTCACCCAGAGCCGCCCCCGCGAGTCCGACCACACCCGCCGCGCGCCCTGGTTCGGGGTGGGGGGCTCGATCACCTGGGCGGCGCCGGTCGCCGCGTCGATCCGGGCGAGGTAGCTTCCCGCGAGGGAGACGAAGTAGATCGACCCCTCCGGCGTGGAGGCGATGCCGTAGGGCCCCCGGCCGCGCGGGGCGTCATAGATCCGCACCTCCCCGCTCTTGGGGTCGAGGCGGCCGTAGACCCCGCTCTGGCCGGTGAACCACAAGACGCCGCGCCCGTCGAAGGCCGCCGTGTTCAGGTTGGCGTAGCCCCGCGAGGCGGGGAGGGGGAACCGCTTGACCTCGCGGGTCTTGGGGTCCACCCGCACGATGGCGTTGAGCCCGCTGTCGGTGATCCAGGGAGCGCCGTCCGGCCCGACGATCACCCCGTGGGGGGCCGAGCCCCCGCCGAGCGCGATGTGCTCGGTCCGGCCCGTCCGGGGGTCGAGCCTCCCCAGGGCCCCCTGGTGCTGGGCGGTGTACCACACCCCCCCGTCCGGCGCCGGGGCCACGTCGTGGGGATGAGACCCCGGGGGCACGGGATAGGACTGGAGAGCCACCCCGGCCCAGGCCGACCCCGCCGGCCAAAGGAGCCAAGCCGCCAAAACCAGCCACCGCCACCACCCACGCGCGTTCCGCATCGGGATCCTCCTCCGAACAGGCGGCCTCCCCCCCCGGCGGGGGAAATAGAAAATTCCCGCGCTGCCAGCCCGCCGTTAGGCTAGAATAGAGGAAACAGGCCAATCGCGGCCCGGCACCCAAAGGAGCCCGGGCGGCCCCCGGGCCGCCGCTGAATGGGATGAAACCCCTCTTCCCCCCTTCCCCAACGCGCGATCAGGAGCGGCCTCCCCCGGGGCGCGGGCCCGGCGGAGGCGCAGGCTGACTCTTCATCTCTCGTTCGCGCGGAGAACCTACTTCGATGAAACCGTTGACCCAAGCTGTCCTCGCGCTCGCGGCCGCCCTCGCCCTCGCAGGCGCGGCCCATGCCCAGTCCCGACCCGGGGAGACCCCCGCCGCCCCGCAGCAGACCCCGGCGGCGGAGCAGGCGCAGCCCGCCGCCCCCAAGGCGGAGGCGAAGAAGGCCGCCCCGGCCAAGATGGCCGCGAAGAAGGGCTCGCCCCAGACGATGGCCCTCCAGGAGGCCCTGAAGAAGGCCGGCCACGACCCCGGCCCCATCGACGGGATCATGGGCAAGAAGACACGGACCGCCCTCATGGCGTTCCAGAAGGCCAACGGCCTCAAGGCCGACGGAGTCGCCGGCAAGCAGACCATGGCCAAGCTCAAGCCCTTCATGGGGAACTAGAGAACCCCCGGAGCGCCTTCCCCCTTCCCTTCTCCCGGGAGGGGGGATTTTTTTCGCCCGCGGGGCCGCGCCCGGCCCCCTTCCTTCCCCTCGGGTTGAGAAATAGGACCCGAAATGTCATATTATCGATACATCAAAGACACGGAAGCCTTTCCGCCCCGTCCACCGAGGAGGGCAAGCAGGCCTTGCGCCGCACGCGCCCGGGGCGGACCCTCTCCCCGCGACCACAGAAAAAGGAGCACACCATGAAGCCGCCAACCTGCCTCCTTTCCCTCCCGCTGGGCCTGCTTCTGGCCCTCGGCGCCCCCGCCTTCGGGGCCACGGAGATCTCGCCCCAGGAGAAGAAGCTGATCCCCCTCGCCAAGAAAGAGGGCTCCGTCGTCTACCTCCAGACCTCCTTCAACAACGAGACGATGCAGAAGCTGGGGGAGACCTTCACCAAGCGCTACGGCCTGGGCAGCGACTTCAAGGTAATCCCCATCCAGAAGGGCACGGGGCCCACCGTGTCCCAGGCCCGGCAGGAGATCCGGGCGGGCAAGTTCACCTTCGACGCGATCTCGGTCGCCTCGGCGGGCTTCTTCATCGGCGCCGCCAAGGGGGGCGCCTTCCTGCCCCTGGACAGCGGCCAGTGGAAGAACCACGAGGAGAACGCGAAAGCCCGGGGGATCTACTACGAGTACCCCCATTTCATCTCCCCCTACTCCTACACCTTCCAGCCCGTCTGGAACACGGCCTGCCCCGGCATGGCCGGGGTGAACATCACCTCCTACGCCGACATCGTCGGCAACCCCGCCCTCAAGGGGAAGGTCCTCGTCAGCGACGTGACGAAGAGCACCTCCTACTCCCTCACGACCATCGGCCTGATGGAGAACGGCGTTGACATCAAGGGGATGTGGCCCAAGCTCAAGGCCCTCGACCCCCTCGTGGCCTTCCGGACCGAGGCGAAGATGCAGCTCATCATCAACTGCGAGCGGTCCGTGGACATGTGGAACCTCTCCGGCCGGGCCCTCCAGAAGATCCGCGAGAAGCCCGAGCTGGGCAAAGGCCTGAAGTGGGGCACGTACAAGGAGGGCATGGTCCTCTTCGGCCAGCAGGCGGGCGTCATCAAGGGGGCCAAGAACCCCAACGCGGCCAAGCTGTTCCTGGATTTCCTCCTGACCAAGGAGGCGGCGGACATCGTGGCCGAGGGAGAGGTGAGCTTCTACACCATGCTCAAGGGCTACAAGCCGCCCGAGTCCGTCCGAAAGTACATGATCGACTTCGATAAGGTGAAGGTCCTCCCCATCAAGGACCAGACCGCCGCCGCGAAGAAGTTCAAGCAGATGCACGCGGATTGGCAGAAGATCTTCCAGTAAGCCGGCAAACCCCTCATGACGCCCTGCCGGGGGAGGGCGGCCTCTCGGGGCTGCCTCCTCCCGGCAGGGCCCTCGGCGGCCGGGGGCCCATGACCACCATCAGCACCACCGAGGATGCCGCGGGACGCTGGGGGGGATGGAGGGGCCTCCTCACCGCGGAGAACGCGTCCAACACGATCGTCAGCGCCCTCGTCGCGGCCATGGTGCTGCTCCCGCTCGGCGCCCTCGTGGTGAGCAGCTTCCTGGTGCTCGACGAGCTGGGCTTCGGGACCGAGTGGGGGCTGGCCAACTACCGGGAGATGTTCCAGGGCCACGTCGTCCGCAAGGCCTTCCTGAACACCCTCTTCGTCAGCTCGGGCGCCACCCTCCTGGCCACCTTCCTGGGGGTCTCGCTCGCCTGGATCAACGCCCGGACGAACTGCCCCTGGCGCGAGCGGCTCGAGCCCCTGAACTTGATTCCCTTCTTCCTCAGCCCCTTCGTGGGGGCGATCGCCTGGCACAACCTGGCCTCCCCCCAGATCGGCATCCTCAACAACCTCGCGAGGGACCTCCTGGGCTTGCAGAGCGCGCCCTTCAACGTGAACAACCTCTTCGGCATCATCTGGGTGACGGGGATCTTCTTCACGCCCCTCGTCTACCTCTTCGTCGTGGGCTCCCTCCGGCGGATGGATCCCTCCCTCGAGGACAGCGCCCGGGTGGCGGGGGGGGGCCTGCTGCGCACCACGCTCACCGTCACGCTGCCCCTCGCCGCGCCGGGCATCCTCTCGGGCGCCATCATCGTCTTCGTCACCAGCGCGGGCGAGTTCGGGGTGCCTTTCAAGCTGGGGGCCCCCTACGGCTGGGAGACCCTCACCACCCAGATCTTCACCAAGTCCGTGGGCGACCAGGCGAACAACTACATGGGCGCCGCCATGAGCATGACGCTCGGCGTCATCACGGCCGCCTTCATCTGGGTCCAGCGGCGGATCATCGCGCCGCGGGAGTTCACGACGGTGACCGGCAAGGGCTTCCGCCCCAACCTGATTGACCTGGGCCGCTGGCGGTGGGCCGCCTTCGGCTTGAACGTCCTCTACATCGTCATCGCCGTCGCCCTGCCCATCATCAGCATCTCCCTGGTGAGCCTCCACCGCGTCTGGATCGGGAGAATCATCCCGGCGGACTTCTCCTTCATCAACTACGAGCTGGTCCTCTTCTTCTGGACGCCGGAGAGCATCAAGCCCGCCACGAACGGCATCCTGAACAGCTTCATCCTCGCGATCGCGGGCGCCACGATCGGGATGATCCTCTCGATCGTGATCTCGTTCCAGATCCACCGCCGGCGCGGCCGGTTCGCCGGGTCGCTGGACTTCCTGTGCGCCCTGCCCGTGGGCTTCCCGGGCATCGTGGTCGCGGTGGGGGTGCTGGTCACCTACATCAAGACCCCCATCTACGGCACCCTGTGGATCATCCTCCTCGGCTACATCACCCGCTTCTTCCCCTACGGGCAGCGCAACGTGGCCTCCGTCATGCTGGCCGTCTCCGAGGAGCTCGAGCAGAGCTCCCGCCTCTCGGGCGCCTCCTGGGCCGTCACCCTGCGCCGGATCACCATCCCCCTCTTGAAGCCCGGCATCTTCGCGGGCTGGCTGCTCCTCTTCCTCATCTTCATCCGCGAGCTCCCGATCTCGCTCATCCTCTTCACCGCGGGCACCGAGACCCTCTCCGTGGGCATCTACTACTTGCAGGAGTACAAGAACGAGTCGGTCACCTGCGCCCTCTCCGTCGTCCAGACCGTCATCCTGCTGGGCTGCGTGTTCACCTTCCGCCGGGTCGCGGGGAGGGAGGCCCTGGTCGCCTGATCCCCCGCCCAGCCCAAAGGGGCGCCTCGCCGAGGTCAACGCCATCGCGGTGGTGGG
>CAYMWZ010000093.1:0-9991 GCA_964394385.1 uncultured Nitrospinaceae bacterium
CGATGCGCTGGAGAGGGATACCCGTCATCCGGCTCACGACGTAGGACACGTCCTCCTCCGTGACCATGGGCTCCTCGTCCGTCTGCCCGGCCTCCCACTCGGCCTTGAGCTCCTCGAGACGGCCGCGGTCCTGCTCCTCCTGGTCGCGCAACTCGACGGCCTTCTCGAAATCCTGCTTTTCGATCATGTCCTTCTTGAGCCGGACGGTCTCCTCGATCCGGCGCTGGAGGTCCCGGATGTTGCGGGGGAAGGTCTCCTTCTCGAGGCGCACCTTGCTGCAAGCCTCGTCGATGACGTCGATGGCCTTGTCCGGAAGGAAGCGATCGGAGACATACTGCGAGGAGAGCCTCACCGCCGCCACGATGGCCTCGTCCACGATGCGAGCGCGGTGGTGACGCTCGTATTTGTCCTTGAGGCCCCGGAGGATGTTGATCGTATCGTCCACGGTGGGAGGATCCACCATGACCGTCTGGAAGCGGCGCTCGAGGGCCCCGTTCTTCTCGATGTACTTGCGGTACTCATCCAGCGTGGTCGCCCCGATGCACTGGATCTCACCCCGGCTGAGGGCCGGCTTGAGCATGTTGGAGGCGTCGATGGAGCCCTCCGCCGCCCCCGCCCCGACCAGAGTGTGCAGCTCGTCGATGAAGATGATCACGTCCTGGCTCTGGGTGATCTCCTTCATGATGGCCTTCAGGCGCGCCTCGAACTGGCCCCGGTACTTCGTCCCCGCCACGAGTGCGCCCAGATCGAGCTGGACGACGCGCTTGTTGTAGAGGATCTGGGGCACCTCCTTCGAGACGATGAGCTGGGCCAGGCCCTCGACGATGGCGGTCTTGCCCACGCCCGGCTCCCCGATGAGGACGGGATTGTTCTTCGTCCGGCGGGCGAGAATCTGGATGACGCGCTCGATCTCCTTCTCGCGCCCGATCACCGGGTCGAGCTTGCCCTCCTCGGCGAGCTCGGCGAGGTCCCGGCCGAACTCATCGAGGGCGGGAGTTTTGCTCTTCTCGCGGGTGCGCGTGGCCACGGGCTCGCGCAGCAGGTTGATGGTCTGCTCGCGCGTCTGCTGAAGCTTCACCCCGAAGCTGGAGAGGATCTTGGCCGCCAAGCCGTCCTTCTCGCGGACGATGCCGAGGAGGAGGTGCTCGGTACCGATGTAGTTGTGCCCCATGAGCCGGGCCTCTTCCACCGCGTACTCGAGAACCTTCTTCGCCTTCGGCGTGAAGGGAATATCGCCCTCGACCGGCCCGCTCAGGCTCTTGGGCAGGTTCCGCTCGAGCTCCAAGCGCAGCTGCTTCGGGTCCACGCCCAGCTTTTGGAGAACCGCGATCGCGATTCCACCGCCGTCCTTCAACACCCCCAGGAGGACGTGCTCCGTGCCAAGGTACTCGTGCCGGTAGTGCTCAGCCTCCTCCCTCGCGAGGATGATGACCTTGCGGGCACGCTCGGTGAATCGCTTGAACATTCCGCCCTCCCTACCTCGTGGCGGCTACTCGGCCGTCCACCATGACGACCACCCGGTCCATTCGCTCGGCCAGGGACACGTTGTGCGTCGCCACCAAGAATGTCTGCTTGCCCAATCGGTTGATCTCCCGGAACAGCCCGAAAATCGACTCCGCCGTCGACGAATCCAAATTCCCCGTGGGCTCATCGGCCAGCACCAGCGCCGGCCGGTTGACCAAGGCCCGCGCAAGGGCCACCCGCTGCTGCTCGCCGCCGGAGAGCTCGGCCGGGCGGTGCTTCCACCTTTCGCCCAACCCCACCCGCTCCACCAGCTCCCGGGCCCTCGCCTCGACCTCCCGCCGGGGGTCGCCCCCCAGCAGCCCTGGTATCATAACATTTTCCAGGGCCGAAAACTCGGGGAGCAGGTGGTGAAACTGAAACACAAAACCCAGCGAGCGGTTCCGGAACCGGGCAAGCTCGACATCTGAGCGCCCGAAAAGCCGCTCCCCCCTAAAGAATACCTCGCCTCCCGTCGGCCGGTCCAACGCCCCCACCATGTGAAGCAGGGTGCTCTTCCCCACCCCGGAGGCGCCCATCAGGGCCACCATCTCGCCGGGGCGGATGTCCAGGTCCACCCCTCTAAGGGCGTGGACTTCCCCCCCGCCGAGGCGGTAGATTTTCCTCAGCCCCCGGATGGAAACGATGAAGCCATCGTCCGCGACCGCCTGGCCGGCTCCCTTCTTGTCTTCCTCAGCCGCCTCAACCATATCGGAGCACTTCCACCGGATCGACGCGGGAGGCCCGCCAGGCGGGGTACAACGTCGCCCCCAGGCTGATGAGCACCGCCGCCGCCGCCGTCAGCACCACGTCTGAGGCGGTCATGTGAACCGGCAGCCTTTCTATATGGTAGACGCTGGGGGGGAGGATGTCCAGACCGAAAACCCTCTCCAAAAAGTCCTCCACATAATGGAGATTCCAGCCCAGGAGGAGCCCTCCCGCAGTCCCGAGGAGGGCCCCCCCCACGCCGATGAACACCCCCTGAACGAAGAAGATCCGCAGGATGGCTCCCCGCGTCGCGCCCACTGATTTCAAGACGGCGATCTCCCGCCCCTTCTCCATCACCACCATGACCAGGGAACCCATGATGTTGAAGGCCGCCACCACGATGACGAGAAGAAGCAAGATGGTCATGGTCGTCTTCTCGGTCTTGAGGGCTGAGAAGAGATTGCGGTTCATCTGCTGCCAGGAGCGCACCCAGTAGGAAAGGGAAAGTTCCTTCTGGATCTCCCGCGAGATCAGCTCGGCCTGGAAAATGTCCGCGACCCTCATGTGGACCCCCGTGACCGCGTCCCCCAGGCCGAAAAACTCCTGGGCCTCCCCCACGGAGACGAAGACCAGCCCCGCATCGTATTGGTAAAAGCCGCTGCGGAAGATCCCCGCGACCCGAAAGATCTTGGTCCGGGGAATGAGCCCCATCGGCGTCACTGCTCCAGTCGGGCTCACCATGGTCAACTCGTCTCCCTCGTCCACGCGCAGGCTCGCGGCCAGCTCCGCCCCCAGGAGGATCCCCGAGCGTGCCGGCCCGGCCCGCCCGCCCGCCTCCGAGGCAAGCCGCTCCAAGGCCCCAGGGCGCACGTAGCCGCGGATGTCAGTCACCTGGCCTTCGAGGACGGGATCGATTCCCCGCACGACGGCGCCGATGACCCTCTCCTGCGCGGAGAGCATCGCTTGGCCGAAGACGAACGGGCCCGCGGCCACCACCTTGGGCACCCTCCGCACCCGCGCCAGGACGTCCCGCCAGTTGGCCATCACGCCCGAGTCAGTCTGCACGACGACGATGTGGCTTTGGGTGCCCAGGATCTTGGTCCTCAACTCCCGCTCGAAGCCCGTCATCACGCCCACCACCACGATGAGGGTGGTCACTCCCAGGGCGATGCCCAGGACGGAGATCCACGTCGTCAGGGAGACGAAGGCGGGCTTTCGCCGCGAGCGCAGGTGGCGCATCCCGATCTGCATCTCGACCGAAAAGGGCACGCCCTACTCCTGAACCCTGCGAAGGAGGGGGAACAGGATGACGTCGCGGATGGAGTGCGAATTGGTGAAAAGCATGGCCAGGCGATCGATCCCGATCCCCTCCCCCGCCGTCGGAGGAAGCCCGTACTCCAGGGCGCGCAGGTAGTCCGCGTCGCTCATGTGGGCCTCTTCGTCGCCCGCCGCGCGGGCGGCGGCCTGCCTCTCGAAGCGCTCGCGCTGATCGTCCGGGTCGTTGAGCTCGGTGTAGGCGTTGGCGATCTCGCGCCCGGCGATGATGAGCTCAAACCGCTCCACCACATCGGGGTCGTCCTCCCGGCCCTTGGCCAGGGGAGAGAGCTCCCGCGGGAAATCGTAGATGAAGGTCGGCCGGCGCAGCCGGGGCGCCACCGCCTCCTCGAAGAGGTACTCCAGGAGGCGGGCATGGCTCATCGAGTCGGGGATGGGGTAGCCCGAGGGGGCCGCGACCCGGCGGGCGTGCTCCCGGGCCCGGCCGGCATCTTCCAACACGTCACGGGGCGCCCCCCCGACCTCGACGATGGAGTCGCGCCACCGCAGGCGCGGCCAGGGGGAAGCGAAGGAGATCTCCTCCTCTCCGTAGCGGAGGGAACCCCCTCCCAGGATCTCCTGGGCGAGGAAGGCCATCATCTCCTCGGTCAGGGCCATGAGGTCATTGTAGTCCGCGTAGGCCATGTAGAACTCGAGCATGGTGAACTCGGGGTTATGCTGGGTCGAGATCCCCTCGTTTCGGAAGTTGCGGTTGATCTCATAGACGCGGTCGAGGCCTCCCACGACCAAGCGCTTGAGGTAAAGCTCGGGCGCCACCCGCAGGAAAAGGGGCATGTCCAGGGCCTTGTGGTAAGTGTCGAAGGGCCTGGCGGCCGCCCCCCCGGGGATGGATTGCATCATCGGGGTCTCGACCTCCAGGAAACCCCGATCGTCGAGGAAACGGCGGATGAG
Organism: uncultured Nitrospinaceae bacterium; assembly: GCA_964394385.1. Lineage (GTDB taxonomy): Bacteria > UBA8248 > UBA8248 > UBA8248 > UBA8248 > CAYMWZ01. The sequence continues at coordinate 4,435 of CAYMWZ010000093.1, forward strand.
CTGGATCAAGCGGGTGCGGGTGCGGAAGATCTCCGCCACCTCGGGGTTGGCGATGAGGTCCAGGTAGCGCTGGCGGTAGCGGGTCTCGACGTTTTGGAGGCCGTGCCACTTCTCGGGCAAGGGCCGGAGGCTCTTGGTCAGGAGGGCCGCCCTGCGGACCCAGAGGGAGAGCTCCCCCGATCGCGTGCGGAACATCCCTCCCTCGCACCCCACGATGTCTCCGATGTCGAGCTCCTTGGCCCGGGCGAAGGCCTCCTCGCCCAGGTCGTTCAGCCGGAAGAAGAGTTGGATGCGCCCCGAGCCGTCGCGAAGGTCCATGAAAATGACCTTGCCCTGCAGCCGCTTGGCCATCACCCGCCCGGCGATGACGAGGCGCTCCTCCTTCGCCTCGGCCAGGGCGCCCTCGGCGAGCCCTCCATAGCGCGCGACGACCTCCCCGATCCGGTGGCTGATCGAGAAGCGGTTGACGAATGGGTTCTCCCCCGCGGCGCGGATGGCCTCGAGCTTCTTGCGCCGCTGGGCCAGGAGGAGGCTCTCCTCCTGGCCGGCCCTGGAGTTCTCCTCGGGAGGGGGCTTGCTCATGGCCGGTTCCGTCTCTCTTTGCGGCGGGGCGCCGCCTCCCCCGAAGATGGAGCGAAATCCGCCCCCCGCCTTCCACGCCCCTCAGGGCCAAACGAGCGGACGGAGAAGCGCTTCCTCACTTGCGGGGGTTCGCCTCGGCGCGCGCCTCGATGAGCGAGAGCAAGTAGGCGTCGATGAACAGGTCAATGTCACCGTCCAGGACAGCGTCCACGTTCGAGGCCTCCGCGTCCGTGCGGTGGTCCTTCACCAAGCGGTAGGGATGGAGGATGTAGGAGCGGATCTGGCTGCCGAAGGCGATCGTCTTCTTCGTTGCATGGATCGCCTCCTTCTCCTCCTCCCGCTTGCGCCGCTCCAGTTCGTAGAGCTGGGCGCGCAGCAGCTTCATCGCCGTCGCGCGGTTCTTGTGCTGGCTCCGCTCGTTCTGGCAGGTGACCACGATTCCCGTCGGTAGATGGGTGATGCGAACCGCCGAGTCGGTGGTGTTCACGTGCTGGCCGCCCGCGCCCGAGCTCCGGTAGACGTCGATGCGCAGGTCGTTCTCGTTGATCTCGATCTCCACGTCGTCGTCCACCTCGGGGGTCACGTCCACCGAGGCGAACGAGGTGTGCCTGCGCGCGCTGGCGTCGAAGGGAGAGATCCGCACCAGCCGGTGGACCCCCACCTCCGCCCGGAGGTAGCCATAGGCGTACTCCCCCTGGACGATGAAGGCCGCGTTCTTGATCCCCGCCTCCTCGCCCGGCAACAGGGAGACGAGGCGAGCAGCGTAGCCGCGCTGCTCGGCCCAGCGCATGTACATGCGCAGGAGCATCTCCGCCCAATCCTGGCTCTCCACCCCCCCAGCGCCCGCGTTCACCGAGACGATGGCGTTCTTCGCGTCCTCCTCGGCATCCATCACGAGGCGGAACTCCATCCGCTCCATCTCGGCCGCGACCGCGGCCAGCGCCCCCTCGACATCCCGCAGGAGGTCGGGTTCCGGCTTCGGCTCCATCTGCATGAGCTGAAGGAGTTCGATCTGCTCGGTGAGCTTCTTGTGGAGGCCGGTCCAGGCGTCGATGGTCCGCTGGAGAGTGGATCGCCGCCTCAGAGTGTTTTGCGCGGCCTCGGGGTCGCTCCAAAAGGCCGCAGCCGCAGCGAGCTTGTCCAGCTTGGCGCGCTCCGCCTCGAGCCGATCGAGGTCAAAGACGCCCCCGCAGCTCCTGGAGGCGGGCCACCAGGCGCTCACTCTTCTTCAGCAGCTCTTCCATCTCTCCCTCCCGGCACGGAGCCCGTCGCGGGCCCTCCCTCAGGGCGGGCGCCTCGCGCCTCAATCATACCACACCCGGGAGGGGCGGCGGAGCCACTCGACGAAGGCGGCGAGCAAAACGGCAGCCGCGCAGGCGAAGGCGAAGACATCCCCCGTCTGGGCGTAGAAGGTGGGGGGTCCCTTCCGGGGGGCGATCGCCCCGCTGCGGCGCCAGGCGACGAAGAGGGGACTCCGCTCAAAGATTTGGCCGCGGGCGTCGATGAAGGCGCTGATGCCCGTGTTGGCCGAGCGCACGATGGGCACGCGGAATTCGACCGCCCGCAGGGCCGCCATCGAGAGGTGTTGCTCGGAGGCCGCCGAGCGGCCGAACCAAGCGTCGTTGGTGATGTTGACCAGGAACTGGGCGTCCTTCATCCGGCGCACCACCCGGGGGAAGATGACCTCGAAGCAGATGAGCACCCCGAACCTCCCCCCCAGGGTGTTGAACACCTGAGGCTTCTCCCCCTCGGCGAAGGTGCCGATGACGGGGACGAGTTTTTGCACGAAGAACAGAAGCCGTGAGAAAGGGACGTACTCGCCGAAGGGGACCAGGTGCATCTTGTCGTAGCGGCCCAGCTCCTCCCCGCCCGGGCCGAGGAGATAGGCCGAGTTGAACAGGCGCGGGCGCTCCCCGGCGCGGTCCGCCGCAAGGGTTCCGAACAGGAGATAGGCCTGGGAGCGGCGCGCGAGCTCGTGCATCCGTTCGCGCCAGCGGGGCTGCTCTTCATAGACGAAGGGCGCGGCCGCCTCGGGCCACACGATGAGGGGAGGAACCGGCAGGCTCCTCCCGCGGAAATCCCTCGCCAGACCCATCGTCAGCCGTTCCAGCTCTCCCACGATGGCCTCCTGCCAGGCGGGGGTCCACTTCACGGCCTGCTCGGTGTTTCCCTGGACGATCCCGACGGGCCGCAAGGGGGGGCCCGCCTCCCGCGGAACCTCGTGGAGTCGGAGGTAGCCGTAGCCCACCACGATCGCCCCCGCCAGCGCCGTCCCCCCCACCACGGCCAAGGGCGCCCGGCGGGGGTTGCGGAAGAAGTGCCACACCGCCGCGTTCACGAGCACGATGAGGAAGGAGACGCCGTACACCCCCACAAGATCGGCGATTTGGATGACCGGCAGCACCTGGTACTGGCTGTACCCGAGGAGGGCCCAGGGAAAGCCCGAGAGGAAGTACGACCGCAAAAGTTCAAGCGCCACCCAGAGGGGCGCGGCCAGGAGAAAGGCTGAAAGCTTCCCCTGCGAGCAGATTCGGATCAACCCGTAGGCGAACAGCGCCGGATAGAGCGCCATGTAGGCCGCGAGCGCAACCGTGAGGAGCCAGGCGAGGACGGGGTGGAGCCCCCCGTACTTGACCATGACGAGCTTCACCCACCAGACGATGATCCCGTAGGCCACCAGGCCCGTCAGAAGGCCCAGGGCGAAGCCCTCGTGGGGACGCTTCCCGTGAAGGGACCAGAGAAGGGGAACGAGGGCCACCCAGGCCAGGGCCTCGAAGCGGAAGGGGGGGAACACCGAGGCCAGGAGCAGCCCCGAGAGGACTGCGTGTCCCACGTCGCGGGCCGTCACCGGCCCGTCCCCGGCGACCCCCGCCCGCCCAGGCGCTCGCGCAAGGCGGCGACTAGAGCGGGGGTGATCCCCTCGACCGCAAGGAGCTGGGCGTCCTCCGCCTCCAGGACCCCGCGCAGGCTCCCGAAGGCGCGCAAGAGCGCCCGGCGGCGCTTGGGCCCGAGGCCCGGCACCTCGTCCAAGCCGCTGCGGATCTCCCCGCGCGTCCTGCGGCTCCGGTGGTAGGTGAGGACAAAGCGGTGCACCTCGTCCCGGATGCGCTGGAGGAGGAGTTTTTCGGGGCTCCCCTCCACCATCCGCACGGGCTCGGAGGCGCCGGGGAGGTGGAGGACGTCCTGGTCGGTGGGGTTGTCCGTGCTCCGCCCCTTGGCGATGGCGCAGAGCGCCACGTCGGCCACCCCCACCTCCTCGAGCGCGGCGGCGGCGGCCGAGAGCTGCCCCTTGCCTCCGTCGATGAGAATCAGGTCGGGCATCTCCCCCCCCTCGTTCACGAGCCGCTCCATGCGGCGGGCCACGATCTCGCGCATGGAGGCGAAGTCGTCCGCCGCCTCTCCCACGGAGCGGATCTTGTAGCGGCGGTAGCCGTCCTTGAGGGGCCGCCCGTCGCGGAAGGTGACGCTCGCCCCCACGATGTGGCTGCCGCGCAGGTTCGAGATGTCGAAGGCCTCGATGCGGAGGGGCAGCTCCTCCCCCCCCAGGGCCCGGCGCAGGGCCTCCAGGGTCTCCTGATCCTTGCGGACCTGGGCGCTCTCGCGCTCGAGGGCGTGGCTCGCGTTCTCGCAGGCCATCTCGACGAGCCGCCGCTTGTCCCCGCGCCGGGGGCAGGCGACCCCCACCTTGCTCCCTTTGCGCTCCGCCAGCCAGCGGGAGATGACCTCCGCGTCGGGCGGCGCGGCCGGCAGCAGCACCTCCTCCGGGAAGAACGACTGGCCAGCGTAGTACTGCTTCACGAAGCCCGAGACAACCTCCTCGTCCGGGACGCCCTCCTGCGCCGAGACGGTGAAGCCCTGGTCCCCCAGCAGGCGCCCTCCGCGGACGAAGAACAGCCGGAACGAGGCCCGATCCCCCTCCCGGTGGAGGCCCAGGACGTCCTGGTCGCCGCCCTTGACCGAGAGCTTCCGCTGTTGCTCGGTGACGTGCTCGATGTCCCGGATCCGGTCGTGCACCTTGGCCGCCGTCTCGAAGCGAAGCCCCTCGGCGTGCGTCTCCATCTGGACGCGCAGCCGGGCCAGAAGCTCGCGGTTCCTCCCCCGGAGGAAGTCGAGAGCGTCCCGCACCCCCGCCCCGTACTCCTCCTTGCTCTGAAGCCCGTCGCAGGGGCCGAGGCAGTGCCCCATCTGGAAGTAGATGCAGCGCTTCGAGGTCTTGTCCTCGATCCCGCCGGTGCAGGCCCGGATGTGGAAGGTCTTCTGGAGGAAGCGGATGCTCCGCCGCAGGCTGCCCGCCGAGGGGAACGGACCCATGTAGGCGGCTCCGTCCCCCGCCGGCCGGCGGACGATGCTGAGGCGAGGGTAATCCTCCTGGGTGCTCAGCTTGAGATAGGGGTAATGCTTGTCGTCGCGGAGTATGACGTTGTGCTTGGGCTTGTGCTTCTTGACGTAGTTGCTCTCAAGGATGAGCGCCTCGACCTCGTTCGCGGTGACGACGTGCTCGATCGAGGCGACGTCCTCCACCATCCGCCCGATCCAGGGGCCGCGGCCGGCGCTCCGGCCGAAGTAGCTGCGCACGCGGCTGCGCAGGCGCACAGCCTTGCCGACGTAGAGCACCTCCCCGGCCGCGTTCTTGAAGATGTAGATCCCCGGCCTCTCGGGGAGAGCCTGGAGGGCCTCGTGGTTCAGGCCCTGGGCGCCGTTCGGGGAGCCGGACACCGGGGCTCCTCCTCAGACTTTGAGGCCCAGCTGGCGGCGTTCGATGGCGAGGATGCGATCGCGCAGCCCGGCGGCGCGCTCGAACTCGAGCCGCTGGGCCGCCTCGCGCATCTGGGCCCGGAGATCCTCGAGGGTCTCCGCATCCTCCCCGGCCACCTCGCCGTAGACCGCTGCCTCCTCGGCCACCTTGTCCACCTCGACGTAGTCGCGCTCCCAGACGCTCTCAAGCAGGTCGTCCATCCTGCGCTGGATGGAGCGC
>CAYMWZ010000094.1:0-9962 GCA_964394385.1 uncultured Nitrospinaceae bacterium
TGTGGGAGGCGTCCACTCCGTCGATGTCGAAGGCGGGGTCGGCCTCGGCGTAGCCCAGCTCCTGCGCCCGGCGCAGGGTTTCGGCGAAGTCCGCCCCCCTCTCGGTCATCTCGCTCAGGATGTAGTTGCAGGTCCCGTTCAGGATCCCCACCACGCTCTCGATCCGGTCGGCCGCGAAGGCCTCGCGCAGGTTTCGCACGATGGGGATCCCCCCCGCCACCGAGGCCTCGAACCCCAGGGGGCAGCCGGCCCGCTCCGCCGCGGCGAAGATCTCCTCGCCGTGGACGGCGAGGACGGCCTTGTTCGCGGTGACGACGGGCTTGCGCTTCTCGAGGGCGCAGAGGATGTGCCTGCGGGCGTCCTCGGTGCCCCCGATGAGCTCGGCGACGATGTCCACCTCGGGGTCGGCGATGAGGGCCTCGGGGTCGGTCCCCATCTTCTCCTTGGGGACGCCCTTCGCGCTCTTGCGCTGGGCGCTGCGGTCCGCGATGCGGGCCACGGCCACCTCCACCCCGAGCCTCCGGCGGATGAGGGCGCTCTGCTCGTGGAGGAGATTGACCACCCCGGTGCCCACGGTGCCGAGGCCTAGGATTCCGACGCGGATCTTCTTCATGGGACGTTCCGGCCGGGCCGCCCGCGCGGGGCTAGCCGACGGCCCGTTTTTGGGCCTTCTCTTGAAAGACCGGGCGGAGGCTGCGGAGCGCCTGGCGGATGCGGTGCTCGTTCTCCACGAGGGCGAAGCGGACGTGGCCGTCCCCCAGGTCGCCGAAGCCGATCCCGGGCGACACGGCCACCTGGGTCTCCTTGAGGAGGAACTTCGCGAACTCGAGCGAGCCCATCTCCTTGAACGGCGCCGGGATCTCCGCCCAGACGAACATCGTCCCCGCCGGTTTCTGGACGGGCCAGCCGACGCGGTTCAAGCCCTCGCACAGGGTGTCCCGCCGCCGCTGGTAGGTCAGGCGGACCTCCTCGACGCAGTCCTGGGGGCCGTTCAGCGCGATGATGGAGGCGATCTGGATCGGCTGGAAGGCTCCGTAGTCGAGGTAGCTCTTGATGCGGCGCAGGGCCTCGACGAGGGCCCGGTTGCCCACGGCGAACCCGATCCGCCAGCCCGGCATGGAGTAGCTCTTCGAGAGGGAGAAAAACTCCACCCCGACGTCCTTCGCCCCCGGCGCCTGGAGCATGCTCGGGGGCCGGTAGCCGTCGAAGCCGAGGTCCGCGTAGGCGAAGTCGTGGACCAGGATGAGGTCGTGCTCTTTGGCGAAGGCGACCACCTTTTTGAAAAAATCCAGGTCCACGCAAACGGTGGTCGGGTTGTGGGGGAAGCTCAGGATGAGGATCTTCGGCCTCGGCCAGATGGGGCGGATGACGTTCATCATGCTGTCGAAGAAGTCGTCCCCCTGGGAGAGGGGAACGTAGACGACGTTCCCGTTGGCGAGGACCATGGCGTAGGTGTGGATGGGATAGGTCGGGCTGGGCGCCATGACGAGGTCGCCCGGGTTGGTGATGGCGAGGGCGAGGTGGGAGATCCCCTCCTTCACCCCGATGGTGACGATGGCCTCGGTCTCTGGGTCCACCTCCACGCCGTAGCGCCGCGCGTACCAGCCCGCGATGGCCGCCCTGAGCTTGGTGATGCCCCGGGAGGCGCTGTAGCGGTGGTTGCGGGGGTTGGCCGCGGCCTCGACCAGCTTCTCGACGATGTGGGGGGGGGTGGCGAGGTCGGGGTTCCCCATCCCGAAGTCGATGATGTCCTCCCCCCGGCGGCGGGCGGCCAGCTTGAGCTCGTCCACCACGGCGAAAACGTAAGGGGGAAGGCGCGTGATGCGCTGGAACTCCTGCATCGCCCTACCCCCGCCCGGCGAGGCTGAGGGGGAGTAGGCTGGGCCGGGGGACGGGGATGTTCCTCCCCGACCCGTCCGGCGTCAGGAAGGCCCGCGCCTCGGGGTCGCCCGGGGCGCCCCCGCGCGCCGCCCCCTGGGCGGCGTGGAGGGCTTCCTCGGCGTTGTAGGAGCTGCGCACGAAGGGTCCCGCGAAGACGTGGGCGAAGCCGCGCGCCCGGCCCGCCGCCCGGTAGCGCGCATAGGCATCCGGGTGGATGTACTCGCGCATCGGGATGGCCTTCTTCTGGGGCGCGAGGTACTGGCCGATGGTCATGATCTGGCAGTCGACCCCGGGCCGCCTGAGGTCGTCCATGAGGGCGAGGACGTCCGCCTCGGTCTCCCCCAGCCCGACCATGATCCCGCTCTTGGTGGCCATGGCGGGGCCGAGCGCGCGCGCCAGCCCGAGGACGCGGAGCGACCGCTCGTAGTCGCCGTGGGGCCGGGTGCGCCTGAAGAGGCGGCGGACGGTCTCCATGTTGTGGTTGAAGACGTCCGGCCCCGCGCCCACGACCCGCTCGACCGCAGCGAGGTTCCCCATGAAGTCCGACACCAGAACCTCGACCGTCGCGCCCGGCAGCCGCTCCCGGATGGCGAAGATGGTCTCGGCCACGTGGCCCGCCGCGCCGTCGGCCAGGTCGTCGCGGTTCACCATGGTGACCACGACGTGGCGCAGCCCCATCTGGGCCGCCGCCTCGGCCACGCGGCGGGGCTCGGCGGCGTCGAGGGGATCGGGCGCCCCCTTCTGCACCGCGCAGTAGCCGCAGGTGCGCGTGCAGACGTCGCCGCCGATCATGAAGGTGGCCGTGCTGCGCGAGAAGCACTCGAAGAGGTTGGGACAGCGGGCCTCCTCGCACACCGTGTGCAGGCGCTTCTCCCGCATGAGCGCCTTCAGGGCGTGGGCCTGGCTCGGGTTGGGCAGGCGCTTGACGAGCCAAGGAGGAAACCGGCGCGAAACCATTGAAAATCCTCCGCTCCCGCAAAACGGGAGGATGCATCTTAGAAACGCCTCAGGGGAGTGTCAAGGAGAAGCCCTAGGGCGGCACGATGGAGGCGTCGCGGAGGGCGCCCTTGCGGCGCAGCTCCTCCAGCGCCCGCTCGGCGGCGGCGCGGTCCGCGAAGCGTCCCACCCGCACCCGGTGCCACACTCCCCTCTCCTTCAAGTCGGCTTGCTCGATGAAGGCGGGAACCCCCTTCCCCAGGAGCGCGCGCAGGGCCCGCTCGGCCCGCTCGGGCTCCCGCACCGAGAGGACCTGGATCGTGAAGCGGGCCCAGCCCTCGGCCGGGGCCTCCCGTCCGCCGGGAGGAGGCGGCTCTCCCTCCTTTTGCGCCGCATCGGAGGCGGGTTTTCGGGCGGGCGGCTCCCGCCCGTCCACCCCTGTTTCTCTCGGGGGGGGCTGCCTCTTCCCTTGGAGGGCCGGTCCGTCGGGCAGGCGGATGGGCTCGAGGGCCTGGCTCTCCCCCCCGGGGGCTTTGGGGGCGGTCAGGGCCTTGTAGAACTGGGCCTCGATGGGGGTCTCGGCCTTCCGCCCGGCCTCCTGGCCCGCCGGGAGCTCGAGCTTGACCGAGCTCCTCCGGCCCGGATCGGCATCGGCCGCGAGGCGCCCCCCCGCCCCGGCGCGCCGCTCGGCCTCGCGCCCGGCCACGACGAACCCCAGGCTGAAGGAGAGGCCCATCAGGACGGCGAGGCCCGCCGCCAGCATGCCGATCTGGAGTTTGGTGAAGGCGAACCGGTAGAGGGGCGCATCCGCGGAGGGCCGCTCCGGCAGGGGGGCCATCGGTTCTCTCGCTCCCCGGGCGGAGGCGTCGGCGCTACATTTGATCGGGGGCGGAGACCCCCAGGAGCCCCAGGCCGCTCTTGAGGACGGCCTGGACGCACCGGGCCAGGCACAGGCGGGCGCACGTGACGGCGTCCTCCTGGCCCAAGACCCGGTGGCGATTATAGTAGGCGTGAAACTGTTTGGCGAGGGCCATCAGGGCGAAGGTGATGTGGTGGGGCTCCAGCCGCTCGGCCGCCATGCGCACCGTGCCCGGCCACTCGAGCACGGCCCGCGCGATCCGGTGCTCCTCGGGGAGGCTGAGCCCCCCCGCGGGGACCTCCCTGAGCCCCTCGATGGCGTGGCCCTGCTCCTCCGCCTGGCGGAAGAGGCTCGCCGTCCGGGCGTGGGCGTACTGGACGTAGTAGACGGGGTTCTCGCTCGATTGCTGCTTGGCGAGGTCGAGGTCGAACTCCAGGGTGGTGTCGGCGCTCCTGAGCAGGAAGAAAAAGCGCGCCGCGTCCACCCCGACCTCCTTGACCACCTCGGCGAGCTCGACGAACTCGCCCGTCCGCTTCCCCATCGAGACGGGCTCGTCGCCGCGCTTCAGGTTCACGAACTGGATGAACACGATGCGGAGCCTCTGGGGGTCGTGCCCCAGCATCTCCAGGGCGGCCCGCACGCGCGGGAGATACCCGTGGTGGTCCGCCCCCCAGACGTTGATGAGGAGGTCGAAGGGGCGCCCGAGGGGACCCCGGCGCCGGAACTTGTCGTGGTGGTAGGCGATGTCGGAGGCCAGGTAGGTGGGCCGGCCGTCCTCGCGGACGACGACGCGATCCTTCTCGTCGCCGTAGTCGGTGGATCTCAGCCACTTGGCTCCGTCTTTCTCATAGATTTTCGAGGTTTTTGTCTGGATGGCTTCGATCGCCTCAGCCACCTTGCCGGTGAGGGCGTCGGTCTTCCCCTCCTCGTAGAGGGAGGACTCGCTGTACCACTCATCGAAGGGGACGCGGAACTCCTCCAGGTCGCGGCGGATCTGCCTCAGGATCTCCCGGCAGGTCACCGTGGCGGACGCCCGGATGAGCTCCTCGTCATCCACCCTCTCGGGACCCATGCGGATGTCCCAGAGGACTTCCCGGGCGAACTCCGCGCTGGCCGAGATCGCCTTGATGTAGTCGCCCGGATAGTGGTCCTCGGGGAACTCGATCCGGAAACCCTCCTGCTGGAGCCGGCGCAGGAGGGCGGAGCGGCCGGCTGTGCGCCACTGGGCGCCGGCGTCGTTGATGTAGTACTCCCGGCGGACCCCGTAGCCCGAGGCTTCGAGGACGCGGGCGAGGCAATCCCCCACCGCCGCCCCCCGGCCGTGGCCCACGTGGAGGGGCCCCGTGGGATTGGCGCTCACGAACTCCAGGTGGACGGACTGGCCCTCCCCCAGGCCGCTCCGCCCGAAGTTGTCGGGGTCCTTGAGCGCCGTGGCGAGCTGGCGGGCCAGGAACTCGGTCTTGAGATAGAAGTTCAAGAAGCCCGGCCGCTCGATCCGCACCTCCGCGAGCACCCCGTCCGGAGCCGGGAGGTGCTCCCTGAGGCGCTCGGCGATGACCATGGGGGGCTTGCGCTCGGCCCGGGCGAGGAGCATGGCCAGGTTCGTCGAGTAGTCGCCGAACTCCTCGCTCGGGGGGTTCTCGAGGATGAGGGGCGGAAGCTCCTCGGCCGTGAGCGCGCCCTTCTTGCGGGCCGCCTCGAAGGCCTCCTTGAGCATCGGGATCAGGATCTCTCGGACCACGTCGCCTCCCGCGCGCCGGGGTGGGCCCCCCGAAACGGCGGATCGATTACCCCCCTCCCCCCGCCCCCGTCAACGGGGCGCTCAGCGCGGGAGGGCGCTGCGCCGGGGCCGGGGGGGCCGCGCCGCCCCCGTGTGGTAGGCCAGGAACGCCTCAGCGGCGCGGACGACCTCGCCCTGGAGGGTGGGGAGGATCCGCACGGTGTGGAGGCTCTCGGGCGCGAGTTTCAGGGCCTCGCCGATGGTGGCGATGGACCCCGCCCGGAGCCTCACGCCGTAGGCCGCCGTCTGGGGGCAGCGGGCGCAGCGCAGCTCCCCGGCCGCCACGTCGAGGAGGGCGGCCTCCCGCCCCACCCGCTTGGTGCACTCGCGGCAGTAGCGCAGCGCCGGCGCCAGGCCCAGCCGCTGGAGGAGCATGACGAGGAAGACCCCCTCGACGCTGCCCGGGCTCCCCCCCGCCCCGGCGGCGGAGAGGGCGGCGCGCAGGAGGGCGAAGTGCTCCTCCTCGCCCTCGCCTACTCCCAGGAGGCGGTCCACCGTCTTCAAGAGGCGGCCGGCCATCTGCATCGCCTCGAAATCCTCCCACAGGCGCCGGAACACCGTCAGGCTCTCGCACTTCCTGAGGGTGCCCAGATCGGCCCCGGCCCGCTGGGACCACTCGAGGTGGACGTGGGTGGCGGGCTCGAGGCTCACCCCGAGGCGGCTCTTGGCCGCGCGGACGCCCTTGGCCACGAGCTTGACCTTCCCCCCGCGCCGGGCGAGGAAGCCCACGATGAGGCTCGTGTTCGCGTAGGGCGTGGCGGAGAGGACGATCGCCTCGTCGGCGTGGATGCTCACGGGGCGCCCCGGCCGGCCAGCGCGCGCCGCGCCGCTTGACGGAGCGGGGGTTTTGTGGGATATCCTGGCACGTTGCGCATGGGTTTCTGGGTCATCCCACGTAGCCAATCGAGAGAGGAGGTCGAGCGCACCACATGCCAGGAGTGAAGGTACACGAGGGGGAATCGATCGACAAGGCGCTGAAGCAGTTCAAGAAGCAGTGCGAGAAGTCGGGCATCCTCACCGAAATCAAAAAGCGCGAATACTACGAGAAGCCCAGCGTCCGGCGGAAGCGCAAGATCCTCGCCGCCCGCAAGAAGCGCCTCCGCGCCCAGAGCCGCTAGCCGGCCGTTGGCGGCAGACCCTCGGAGGGGGAACAATCCCCTCCCGCCCCTGGACTCCGCCCTCTTTCCCGCCCCAGCCCCTCATTCGGCCGCGTAGCCCAGCTCCCTGAGCGCCGCCTCCCGCTGGCGCCAGTTGGGCTTGACCCTGACCTCTAGGCCCAGGAAGACGGGCTCCCCGAGGCGCCTCTCGATCTCGCGCCGGGCGGCCTGGCCCAGGGCCTTGATGCGCGCTCCCCCCTGCCCCACCACGATCCCCCGCTGGCTCTTGCGCTCGACATAGATCTCGGCCTCGATGCGCAGGAAGTCCGTCTCCGGGTCGCGCCTCATCTCGACCACCCGGACCGCCGCCGCGTAGGGGATCTCCCGGTGGAGCTGGCGGTAGACCTGCTCCCTGACGAACTCCGCGGCGAGGCTCCCCTCGGAGGCGTCCGTCAGGACCCCCTCGGGGAAATAGCGGGGCCCCTCTGGCAGCCGGGCCAGGAGGGCTTGGAGCAGCTCCTCGACGCCCTTCCCCCGGAGGGCGGAGATGGGGAACACCTTCTCGAAGCCGCCCGCCCGGGCGTAGCGGCCGATGAGGGGAAGGAGCGCCTCCTTCCTGCGCAGGCGGTCCACCTTGTTGATGAGGAGAAAGACGGGCGCCCGGGAGGCCTCGAGGAGGGAGAGGGCCCGCAGGTCCGCCCCCTCGTCGCGCCCCTCCGTCATGAAGAGCACCACGTCCGCCCCCGCCCAGGCGGCCTTGACCTCCTCGAGGAGGAACCGGCCCAGCCGCGAGTCCGGCCGCTCGAGGCCCGGCGTGTCGAAGAAGACGGCCTGCCCCCCCGGCCGGGTACAGACCCCGAGGAGCTTCCTCCGCGTGGTGCCGGGCTTTGGGGTGACGATGGCGAGCTTCTGGCCGAGGAGGCGGTTGAGGAGGGTGGACTTGCCCACGTTGGGCCGCCCCACGATGGCCACGAAGCCCGAGCGGTGGCCGGGCGGGGGGGAGGCGCCCTCCCCCTTGGCGAGGATCCCGGCCGGGTCGATCGCGCGCCCGGCCGCGGGCCGCGGGGCCTTCCTCCGCCCCCTCCCTCTCGCCGCGCCCATCGCCCGCCCTCAGCGGGAGGCCAGCCCGTCCAGCCCCAGCTCGCGCAGCTGCGCCCGGTCCACGGGGGCCGGCGCCCCCGTCATGGGGCAGACCGCCTTCTGCGTCTTGGGGAAGGCGATCACGTCCCGGATGGAGGGCGCCCCCGTCAGGAGCATCATGATGCGGTCGAGGCCGAAGGCGATGCCGCCGTGGGGCGGGGTCCCGTACTCGAGGGCCTCCATGAAGAAGCCGAAGCGCCGCTGCGCCTCCTCCTCGTCCAGCCCCAGGGCGGCGAACATCTTTTGCTGGATGTCGCGGCGGTGGATGCGCTGGCTGCCGCCGCCGATCTCCTCGCCGTTCACCACGAGGTCGTAGGCCAGGGCGCGGATGGCGGCCGGGTCGGTCTCGAAGAGGGGGACGTCCCCGGGCACGGGAGCCGTGAAGGGGTGGTGGCGGGCGAAGTGGCGCCGCTCGGCCGGGTCCCACTCGAGCAGCGGGAAGTCCACCACCCAGCAGAAGCTGAACTTCTCGCCCTTCCGGGTGAGACCGAGCCGCCCGCCCAGCTCGCGGCGGAGCTGGCCGAGGACCTGGGCGCTCACCTCGGGCGCGTCGGCCACCATCATGAGGAGGTCCCCCTCCCGGACGCCCGCCCGCCGGCCGATCTCCTCGAGCTGGCCCCCGGCGAAGAACTTGGCGATGTTGGACTCGTAGCCCCTGGCCGTCCGCTTGGCCCAGGCGAGCCCGCCCGCCCCCAGCTCCTGGGCGCGCGCGACCAGGTCGTCGATCTCCTTGCGCGAGGCTCCCGCCATGCCCGGGGCGCCCATGGCGCGCGCCTCGCCCCCCTTCTCGACCGCGGCCTGGAACACCTTGAAGCCGCTCGCCCGGGCCACGTCGGTGATGGTGGCGATCTCCATCCCGAAGCGCCGGTCGGGCCGGTCGGTGCCGTAGCGCTCGATCGCCTGGGCGTAGGGGACGCGATCGAAGGGCCGGGCGACCTCCAGGCCGAGGGCCTCCTTCCAGATGGCCGCCATCAAGCCCTCCATGAGGCCGAAGAAGGTCTCGCGGTTCATGAACGAGCACTCGATGTCGATCTGGGTGAACTCGGGCTGGCGGTCGGCCCGGAGGTCCTCGTCGCGGAAGCACCTGACGATCTGGTAGTAGCGGTCGAAGCCGGCCACCATGAGGATCTGCTTGAACATCTGGGGGCTCTGGGGGAGCGCGAAGAAGCTCCCCCGCGAGAGCCGGCTCGGCACCAGGTAGTCGCGGGCCCCCTCGGGGGTCGAGCGCGTGAGGACGGGGGTCTCGATGTCGACAAAGCCGTTCGCGGTCAGGTAGTTGCGGATCACCTGGGTGATCTGGTGGCGGAGGAGGAAGTTCCGCTGGAGGGAGGGCCGCCTGAGGTCGAGGTAGCGGTACTGGAGCCGGAGCGCCTCGTTCGCCTCGGCCTCCTCCTCGACGGCGAAGGGGGGCGTCTTCGCCTCGCTCAGGACCTCGAGCTCGGTGATGCGGACCTCGATCTCCCCTGTCGCGAGGCCGGGGTTCGCCATCCCCTCGGGGCGGGCGAGCACCTTCCCCCGGAGCGCGAGCACCCACTCCGGGCGCACGCGCTCGCCCAGGCGGTGGGCCTCGGCGCTCAGGGAGGGGTCGGCCACCACCTGGGTGAGGCCGAAGCGGTCGCGCAGGTCGATGAAGATGAGCCCGCCGTGGTCGCGGCACGTCTGGGCCCAGCCCATGAGGATGACCTCGCGGCCCGCGTCGGCGGCGCGGAGCTCCCCGCAGGTGTGGGTCCTTCCGGCCGAAAGCAGATCGCTCAACTCGCCGGCTCCCGATGGGCGGTCCTCGCGGGCCCATCATAAAGCAAAGGGCGGGCCGGATGCGCCCGCCCCCCGCCGCATTGGGGCGCGAGCCTACCACGCGCCCCGGCCCCCCTCAAGGGAGGCCGGCCGCCTCACTTTCTCTCAACCCATCCTGCGGACGAAAAACGGATTGCTGATCTCCAAGCGTTGTTGTCTGAAGCTGAGGTTTACTATAAAACACGAGGTCATAAGTCGTGATGCGCATTGGTAATCCAAAATCGGAACCGGTCTCACCCCTTATGGATTATCAGCCTCCACACAGTGAAGATGCGTTTGTTCTTACCGAAGAACTGCCTCCTTCCCATCCTTACGAAAGGAAACAAACAAATCGCAAAGGTACCATGCTGTTGCTAGCGCTAGGGGCAGCAAGTATTATGCTGGCGGCGATCATCACCTACGCTAATTCGCTGAATAACTATTTCCTGATTGATGACTTTTGGCATCTCGATAAGGCGGTGCATACCTCATGGCC
>CAYMWZ010000095.1:0-9921 GCA_964394385.1 uncultured Nitrospinaceae bacterium
ACCGCCAGCAGGACCTGGGGGACCTTGGCGATCACGCAAAGGACGGCCGCCTCCCCGAGCCTCACCCCCCGCATCCGCAGGACCGCGGCCAGGTTCATCGCCTCGGCCACGTTGTGCAGCGCGAGCGAGAGCGCGAGAAAAATCCCCATCCTCAGGTTCACCACCATCCCCACCCCGATGGCGAGGCCCTCGGAGGCCGAGTGAAGGGCGTTCATCAGGAGGATCTTGTAGCCCAGGTCCGCGGGCACGGCCTCCGAGGGGATGGTCTCGATCTCCCCCGTCCCCGAGAGGGAGTGGGTCCAGTAGGTGTAGCCCACCCCCAGCCCCGCGCCCAGCATGAGGAGGTAGGGCAAATGGCTGGCGCTCATGAGGCCCTCCGCCATGAGGAGATAGCCCGCCCCCAGCATCAGCCCCGAGGCCAACGCGTAGGCCCAGCCGAGAGCCCTGAGCGGCACCCGGCCCAGGAGGGCCGCGGGCAGCACCCCCGCCCCCGCCACGGCGGCCGCGAGCCCGGAAAACAAAAGGACGACGAGGATCGGCTCGGCCGGCATCATCCCTCAAATCCCTCGAAGGCTATCGGCTCCCCTCCCCCCAGGCGGGAGGCCGGATGACTCTACCCCTTCTCCCCAGTCGGGAAAACGCGCCGCCCCCCAACCGGGCCGACATTCGCCCTCGTCCACCCATTCAGGGGGCGGACTGTCATCAATAAACGATTGATTTTATTTGAGTCCAGCGAACAAGCGAAATTGCCTTGATTTTCGTATTTTATTCGCTATTCTACAGGGGTCTTCCCTTCCCTCGAGGAGAGAACCCATGCCCAGCGATGCGACCCTCCACAAGCTGGCCGTCCTCGGCGGCCAATCCTTCGACGACCGCGAGGGCCCGCCCCGGGCGGGCTTGCCCCGGCGCTTCCCGGGCTCGGACACCCCCGGCGTCTTCCCCGTGGTCCTCCCCCGGGGGCGGGTCATGCCCCTCCTCTCGACCATGATGACGAACGCCTGCAGCTACGACTGCCGCTACTGCCCCATGCGGGCCTCGCGTGAGATGCCCCGCTACGCCTTCCGCCCGGAGGAGCTGGCCGAGCTCTTCATGGCCCTCCACCGCGCCGGGCGGGCCGAGGGGCTTTTTCTCACAAGCGGCGTCCCCGGCAGCGGGGCGAAGGGGGTGGACCGGATGATCGCCGTCGCGGAGCTTTTGCGGGGAAAGCACAGCTTCCCCGGCTACATCCACCTCAAGATGCTCCCCCGGGCCGAGCCCTCCCAGATCGAGCGCGCGGCCCGGCTCTCAAGCCGCCTCTCGGTGAACCTCGAGGCCGCCACCGAGGCAGGGCTGCGCACCATCGCCCCCGAGAAGGATCTCGCCGGCGACCTCCGCCCGGCCCTCCGCCGGATGGGGGCCATCGCCCGCCTCCAGCAAGAGGAGAGGCGCCCCGGCGGGCCCCTCCCCGCCGGGGTGACCACCCAGTTCATCGTCGGGGCGAGCGGGGAGAGCGACGCCCTCCTCCTGCGGGAGGCCCGCGCCCTCGAAAAGGAGGGCCTCCTCCGCCACGCCCACTTCAGCGCCTTCCTCCCCGTGGAGGAGACGCCGATGGCGGGTCTCCCCCCGGCGCCCCACCTGCGCGAGCGCCGCCTCTACCAGGCCGAGCACCTCTTGCGCGAATACGGCTTCGGGCTGGAGGAGATCCCCACGGGGCCGGAGGGCAACCTCTCCCTCGAGGAGGACCCCAAGCTGGCCTGGGCGCGGCGCCACCCGGAGTTCTTCCCGGTCGAGATCACGACGGCCGGCCGCGAGGCCCTCCTGCGCGCCCCGGGCGTCGGGCCGGTCTGGGCGGAACGGCTCCTCCGGGCGAGGCGCTCGGCCCACCTGCGGGATTTTCGGGATCTCGAGCGGCTGGGTCCCATCCGGCGCCGGGCGGCGGGGTGGCTCGCCCTGCGCGGCAGGCGGCTGGGGCCGGCGCCCGTCTTCGCGGCGCAGCTGGATCTTCAACTGACATCGGCCAAGAAGCTGAGCGGGACGCCGATTCAGCGGAACCTCCCGCCCTGCGCGTTCCGGTGAGGGCTACTTCACCTTGTAGCGGTCGAAGACGCGGCCGAAGCGCCAGCGGTAGAACTCGGGCTTCTCCCAGAGGCCCTCCTGGTTGTAGGGCATCCCCTGGACGAAGGCCCGGGCCTGGGCCATGTCCGGGAAGTCGAGGAGCATGACCGTCCCGATCTCGCCCTGGCCGTCCTCCGAGAGGAGCGGGCCCCGCACCATGACGTTCCCCGCGCGGGCCTGGATGTACTTGAGGTTTACCTCCTTGAGCTTGGCGCGGAGGCCCGTGCTCCCCGGCTTGTCGAGGGCGTGGACGTAGAACTGCTCGTTCCCCTCCTCCCGGGGGCAGTCCCGCCAGGTGTGGGGCACGCCCGGCCGCCAGCGGTGGATGGCGGGCCGCTCCTGGCAGCCGCCCAGGATGTAGGGCTCATCCGCCACGTGCTTCTCCGCCGCGGCGCGGTCGGGGAAGTCCAGCAGGCGCATGCTCCCCAGCTCCGTCTCGTTGTCCTCGGCGAGGAAGGGCCCCGCGAAGATCGTCTGCCCGTCGAACCGCTTCAGGTAGTCCAGGTGGGCCTTGCGGTGGACGTCCCGGAGCGGCTGGGATCCCGGGATGTCGTAGATCTTGATGGAGAACATCATGGCGTCCTAATCCTCCCTTGGGTGGGCCCCTCAGGGCGCCACCAATCTTCCCACGATCGCATCCAGGGCCCCCTCGGCCAGGCGGCGGATCCCCTCCCGGTCAAGCTGCACCACCGGGTGGGGCGTGACCACGAAGGGATACGGCTCCCCGAAGAGGGCCTTGGCCTGGAACTCCGCCGCCCGCAGAAAGGCCTCCGTCACCACAGGGACGGCCGGGATCCCCCGCCTCTCCAAGAACGCCGCATCGTGCACACTGCACGTTGTGCAGCTCCCTCAGTAGGCCAGGGCCTCCACCACGACGTCGCAGCGGCGGGCCAGCTCCCCGGCCAGATCCGGCGGCGCCACCTTGGCGTAGGTGGGCTTCTGGAAAAACAGGACCTCGCGCAGCCCGTGGCGCTCGGCGAGCAGATCGCCCACGGACTCGAGGAACCAATCCCCCCTGGGCTTTCCGATGTCGAGAAGGCCCAGCGCCTTCCCCTCCAGGCTCCGGGGGCGCGCGGCGAGGCGCGCCACCCGGCGGCTCGGCGGGGCGGTCGGGTCGAAGAGAACGGCCATGGATGCTCCCTCCTATCGAAAAAGGCCCGTCACGCGCCCGGCCGCGCCACCGGATGGGTGACCAGCCTCGTCCCCATGTGGTCTCCCACGCCGGGCATGACCATGCTGTAGATCCCTCCCGCTCCTCCCGCCACGATGAGGATCAGGTCATCCGGGGAGCGGAATTTCCTCCGCCCCGGCCCGCCCCCGGGGGCGGGGGCCTGCGCCCCCTCGAAGATGGCCCGGCGGGCGTCCGCCTTGCTCCAGCCCGCCCGGCCGAGGATCGAGGCGTGCAAGGGCCCCAGGGCGATCAGGACGCCCGAGAGCTTGAGGGGAAAGGCGTCCGCCGACCAGACGCCGCAGAGGGAGCGGCCCAAGAGCTCCGCCAGCGCCTCGGGGCTCTCGACCTCCTCGGCGCGGAACTCGCGGGGCGCCTCGCAGGCGAAGAGCGAGATCGCCCCCTCCTCGGGCCTCAGGCCCCGCTCCACGTGGAGGGGCTCCCAGGGGCTCTCCTCCTCGTTTTCCCCGATGCAGTAGGTGTAGCGGCCCGGGGACCCGAACATGGTCTTCGAGATGCCCCCGGGGCGGCTGCCTCCGACGTTGGCGATGATGAGTGCCAACGCCCTCCCCACCACGGCGTTCCCCCGCGTGCCGCTCCCGAACACCCCGATTCCCGAGTTGATGCCCGCCGCCCCGCGCGCGGGCCCGTTCACGATGGCGAGGGGGGCGGCCGAGTCCGTCATGCAGGAGACCGCGTGGAGGCCGAACGCCTCATCCGCCAGGGCGCGCACGCCGGCCACCACGAGGGGCATGTGCCCGGGGAGGCAGCCGGCCATGACGGCGTTGACGGCCACTCGCTCCACCGTGGCGGCCCCGAAGTTGGGAGCGATCTCGCCCAGCGCCGCATCCGCCCGAAGGCCGCTCGCCCCGACGAGGGCGGCCACCTTTTGCTCGGTGGGGGGCACGACGGGCAGGCCGTCCGTCCACCCCCGCTCGTAGTAGATCTCGACCAAGTCGGTCTCGTCCCGCTCGAAGGGCATGGGGCCTCCGGGAGCGAAATCCGTGTGCCTCCGCGAGGGTCGCCGCGCGGGAGGTTTTTCCCCTTGTACTGGGGGGTCTTTCGCGCCGTCAACGGCCGCCCCGGAGGCGCTCAGCGCGCGGGGCCCTCCGCCCGGGGCCAGCGCCCGCCCGCCCGGCGGAGCCCCCAGCGCAGGCTCTCGAGGTCTGCCGCCTCGGCCATCAGGTCGCAGTGGGGGGCGTAGGCCCTGAGGTCGGAGTCCCCCGTCCCCCAGGAGGAGACCGGCTCGGGCACGAGCCAGACGACCCTGCGGGCCCGCGCGCGCAACCCCCCGAGGGCCCAGGCGCACGGGTCCAGGCCGTTGTTCCGCCCGTCCCCCAGGATGAGGACCAAGGTCTCGCGGCGCAGGCGCTCTCCCTCGCGCTCGTACACCTGGTAGAGGGCGCGCCCGGTGTCGCTCAAGGCTTGGAGATTGAGGCCCGGCAGGCGGGCCGCCGCCCCCTCCAGGGCCGCCCGGCCGGGCCGGCTGCGCTCGAGCTCCTCCACAAGGGGCGTCGCCTCGACGGCGGCGTCCACGAAAAAGTAGGCCGTCAGGTGCCGGAACGACTCGCCCAGCCGGGCCGAGAGGGCCAGGAAGGCCGCCGCCGCCCGGGCCACCGAGCCCGACACGTCCACGAGGAGGAGGAGGCGAGGCTCGCGCCGCCGGGGCCTGCGCCGGGGGAGGCGCATGGGGACGCCGTCCGTCCCCACCGCGAGCCGGAGCGCCCGCTGGACCCAGAGGCTCCCCCGCCGTGCGAGGCGCCTGCGCCGCACCCGCCGCATCCGGAGGCGAAGGAGCTCCCGCTCGATCGCCTCGGCCAAGGCGCCCTCCTCATCCGCGGCCCACCGCCCGCGGAAATCCTTGCGCTCGACGGGGAGCCGCACCCCCGGGGCGCGCGGGGAGCGCGCCCGCCCGGGGGGGCGGGAGACGGGGCACGGGAACTCCTCCCGCCCGGCCTTCCTTCCGGGCTCCTCCTCGGCTCCGGAAGGTTTTTCCAGAAGGCGCTCGGCCCAGGCGGCCGCGGCCGCCTCGGGAGAGATGGCTGCCTGTCTCTCCTCCTCCTCGGGGGCCTCCCCCCGCCCCTTGGCCGGGGGCGCCCCCCTCCGGGGAGGGCGGGCCGTCTTGAGCTTCTTGAACCTCGGCGCGATCTCAGGCCCGGAGGCCGGGCGTCCCGAAACCTCTCCCTGCGCGGACCGGGAGGAGCCCCCGCCCCCGCCGCCCGGCTCGCCGCCGGCGGCCCCCCGGCCCCTCCGCCTGCGGCGGCCCTTCCCCGCGCCCGCGGGCGAGGCGAAATGGGCGTCGAAGGCGGCGTCGAAGCGCGCGAAATCCCCGCGGCGCTTCACGAGGGCCAAGCGCAGGGTCTCGCGCAGCAGATCCCGGCCCGCGAGATCCTCCCCCCCCGCCCGGGCGTCGGCCAGGAGGATCCTCGCCGCGTCGAGCACCTCTCCCGGAGAGACGCGGATTCCCGATTGGCGGAGGCGCCCGGCGAAGCGCGCCAGCCCCTTTTGCATGGATGTCGGTCCTCGGCGGGCTCAGACCCGGGGCGGCCGGAGGGAGGAGAGGTTCTCCATGACGGCCCGCAGATCGTCCCGGTGCTTGATGAGGGCGCCCAGCGTCTCCTCGAGGACGGGCTTTCCCAGGTCCTCCGCCCCCACCGCGGCGAGGGCCAGGGCCCAGTCGATGGACTCGGCTACCCCGGGGGCCTTGCGGAGCCCCGCCCGGCGCAGGCGCGCGACGAAGCCGGCGAGCTGGCGGCGCAGGGCCTCGGGGAGGCCGGGCGCCCGGGCGGCGAGGATGGCCGCCTCCTCCTCGACGGTGGGGTAGTCGATGTAGAGGTAGAGGCAGCGGCGGCGCAGGGCGTCGGCCAGCTCGCGCGCGTCGTTGCTGGTCAGGACCACCCGGGGGCGGTGGACGGCGTGCACCGTGCCCAGCTCGGGGACGGTCACCTGAAAATCCTGGAGCATCTCGAGGAGGAACGCCTCGAACTCCTCGTCGCTCCGGTCGATCTCGTCCACCAGGAGGACGGCCCGCTCCGGCGAGAGGAGGGCCCGCATCAGGGGCCTGGGGAGCAGGAAATCCATCGAGAAGAAGGCGTCCGCCTGCCCCCGCAGGCGGGCGACCGCCACCTCGAGGGTGGGCGCCTCCCCGACGAGATCCCCCACCTTCTCGCGCAGCAGCTGGCTGTAGAGGATCTGCTTGCCGTAGGACCACTCGTAGAGGGCGCGCGCCTCATCCAGCCCCTCGTAGCACTGAAGGCGCACGAGGGGGCTCCCCGTCGCCCCGGCCCAGAGGCGGCCAATCTCGGTCTTCCCCACGCCGGGGGGGCCCTCCAGGAGGAGGGGCTTCTCCAGCGAGTCGGCCAGGGCGAGCGCCCGCGCCGCCGGCCGGGAGAGCACGAACCCCTCCTCGGCGAAGCGGGCGATGAGGCGCTGGGCCGTCACCTCGCCCGCTTTCTTCCGGCCCTCCCGCGACCCGCGGGCGGCCGCCGACTCGGCCTTTCGGGCTTCCCGCAACGGTTCTCTCCTCACCAGCGGGAAAAAACCCCGGCGCTTCCCCGCGCCGGGGCCCTGCGCCGTGGGCAATCTACCCCTTTGGGGGAGGCGGGAAAAGCGCGGTTGACGGGGCCCGGGAGGAGGACTACATTCGCCCCCTCGAAAGGGCGGAGCCCGCCCCTCGAGCCAAGCCCAAAGACGCCTGCTGGCCCCTTCGTCTAGCGGTCAGGACACCGGCCTCTCACGCCGGTAACAGGGGTTCGAGTCCCCTAGGGGTCACCAGTTTTATCCTTCCTTCTTTACCCTCTTATTTTTCAAGCGGTCCCGGGGAAGATATTGCCGGAAGTATAGGATTATTGCTATACTACCGGGAAGGACGGGGATTGGCGTGAGGAGGCCGCGTGAAGCCTGTCTTGAAACCCGTTCGGTGGATCGCTGGCGCTCTCAAGGATTTGCAGGGATTTCCGGAGGAAGTCAGGCGGGCGGTCGGCTACGCCCTGTACCAGGCGCAACGCGGAAGGAAGCACCTCTCGGCCAAGCCGCTGAGAGGCTTCGGTGGCGCGGGAGTATTGGAAGTCGTCGATGACTTCGACGGGGACACCTACCGGGCGGTCTATACGGTCCGGTTCGTGGAGGCCGTGTATGTCCTCCATATGTTCCAGAAGAAGTCGAAGCGGAGGATCGCCACCCCCCAGAAGGAAATCGAACTGATCCGTGCGAGGCTCAAGCTGGCCGAGCAGGATTATTTGCGCAGGAGAGAAGCCGAATGACCAAGATTATCGAAGGCAGCGGAAACGTGTTCCGGGACCTCGGCCTGAAGGACGCGGAGGAGATGCTCGTCAAGGCTGGGCTCACCAGCCAGATCGCGGAAATCATTGAGGACCGGAAGCTCACCCAGACGGCGGCCGCAAGAATCCTCGGCCTCAAGCAGCCGGATGTCTCTAACCTTCTGCGGGGCAAGCTCTCCAAGTTCTCCACCGGGCGGCTCATGGACTTCCTCACCCTGCTGGGCAGGGACGTGGAGATCGTGGTGAAGAAGCGGAAGACGGCAAAGCGGCAAAGAGGGAGGTTGAAGGTCGTGGCGGCGTGAGCCAATACAGTCAAAAAATTTATTAACCCGCCCCAAAGGACACTAAAGCAGTCGGAGAGAGATCTCATGCCGAAATGGTATGGTGGAAGCGCGTTAAATCCGGATGAGTTGCTTCCTCAAGACCACCAGTGGAAAATTCAATGGAGCAGGCTCGTTCGATGGCATGACCGTGTTAGGCACATCCGGGGGAAAAGCATTCAGGAAGACCTTACTGCTTCGGATATGGATATTGTCATTGCCTTTTTCCAGAATTGTTACCACCTTCGCGATTGGCTGGAAGCATCACAGCCAGAACTTCGTGAGGATATCAAGAAGGTATTCCATGATTCTTTTGAAATGGGGGCATGTCGAGATATGTGCCACGGCTTTAAGCACAAGGCCCTTTCCAATCCCAGCCACGATGCGGACTTTAACCTGTATCGCGAATATGATTATTTCGAAACGAAGAACAATCCAACAAAATACCGCGTCGCATTTGCTCACGAATATGATATCAAGAAATTCGATCTCTTCGAGCTAGTGGAAGCTTGGTTTTTGTTATGGAAAGATTTTTTAGGCCGAAAAGGTCTTCTCCCAAATCAATCGTAAGAAATGAAATCCTCTCCCCAGAGTTTGCAAGCCGAGGGCTAAAGTTGTCTATCCCCCTTCCCCCACCCCCCCTCTTCCAATCCACGCAAATTCCAGCGAGGGATAGTCCGATTTTCCCCTAGGGGTCACCACGCTCTCCCACTCCCCGCAAGGGGCGCGCCAGCGCGGATGCCTTCCCCAAATCTCCATGATATACTGGCGCGCGCCTTTCCCGGAGACGCCCCCGCAGGGGAGATCCCATGGACGGAAAAGAGCGCCGCAGGCACCCCCGCTACAGCCTGCCCATGCTCATCGAGGCGCCCGCGCTTTCCTCCCAACCCATCGAGGCGGTGAACGTCTCCGCGGGCGGGCTCATGATCGTCCTCACCCGGAAGCCGGAATTGCGGGCGGAATACCCCTTCTCCCTCCGGATCGCGGGCCTGGACTTCGGGCGCCACAGGGCCGAGGTGGTCTGGACCAAGGAGAGCGAATCCAACCCCGGCGTGTGGGCGGCCGGCCTCTTCCTCAAAATGGCGGAAGAAGAGAGGGAAGCTTACGCAGCGAGGCTGAGGGGGCTCGCGGCGCGCAGACCCGACCCGGCCCCCGCCTGAGACAGGCGGCCTCCCCGCGGCGGCAGCCTCAGGGTCCCTCCCCGCCCCGGCCCGGTCATGCGGCCAGCCCCTAGAGCAGAAACTTCTTGAGCTCGACCGCCCGCCCCGCGCGGGAGCTCTCCTCCGCCGCGCAGACGACGGCCAGGGCCTCGTAGGCCGCCCGGCCGTCCACCTCGGGGGCGCGATCCCCCCGCACGCAGAGGGCGAAGTCCTCCAGCGCGTCCCGGAACATGTCCCCCCCGCGCATCTCATGCACGGTGTCCTCCCCGAGGGGGTCGCGGTCGATCCGCAGCCGGATGGGCTCGGGGGCCTTGGAGGGGTCGCGCCACTGCTGGCCCGTGATGCGGAAGTGGGCGACGCCCTTCGTGCCGTGGACGCTCATGTGGAACGCCCAGGGGCAGGCCCAGCTTCCTCCCACGTAGGAGAGGACGCCGTTCTCGTGCTCCAAGATGATCATGGAGGTGTCCTCGATCTCGGCGGCGGCGTACATCCGCTTGAGGCGGGCGGTGACGCTCCGGATGGGGCCGTTCAGGTAGCGGAAGGTGTCGATGTGGTGGATGGAGAGCTGGATCACCACGCCGGTGGGGTTGAGCTCCCGCCTCGCGCGCCATTTGTCGGGCGTGAGCTCCAGGCCGCGCTCGGTCGAGAAGTTGCCCTCGCACATGGAGACCTTGCCGATCTCGCCCGCGTCGATGAGCTCCTTGAGCCTCCGCGAGACGGCGAGGCGGCGCGCGCTGTGGCCGACCGCGAGTCTGGTCCCGGCCTCCTCCACGGCACCCACGATCCGCCGGGCGTGCTCGAGGCTGTGGGCGATGGGCTTCTCGCAGTAGACGTGCTTGCCGGCTGCGGCCAGGGCCTCGATGTGCTCCATGTGGTTGTGGTTGGGGGTGGTGAGGATG
>CAYMWZ010000096.1:0-9778 GCA_964394385.1 uncultured Nitrospinaceae bacterium
GGGGGCCAAGGTCGTGCGGGTGGCGCGCCGGTGGACGCCGGGGGCGCTGCGGCGGGTGGCTCTCCTCGCGCGCGAGGAGGGGCTGCACGCCCTCCTGGTCCAGTATGTGCCTGGCCTCTACCCGCCGGGCGCCCGCTGGATCTGGGTTCTTCCCCTCGCGATGCGGGCCCTCTCCCCGGGCATCCCCGCCGTCCTCTCGATGCACACCGTGGGGGTCTCCTCCGCGGGCTCGGTGCTTCGGGCGGGCGCCCTCATCGCCTCGGCCCACGCCATCCTGAGCACGAACGAGGAGGTGACCCGCCTCATCGGGAGGTACATGCGCCCGGCCCTGGGCAAGACGCGCGAGATCCCCATCGGGGCCAACGTGGAGCCTCCCCCGGGGGGAGCGGCGGCGCGCGAGGAGGCGAGGCGGAGGGTGCGGCAGGAGGCCGGCCTCGGGCCGGGGGACGCCGTGATCGCCCATTTCGGCCTCTACTATCCCGGAAAGGGGGCCGAGGAGGTCCTTCAGGCGGCGGCCGCCTTAAGGGCGGAGGGCCGCCGCTTCCGCCTGTTCATGGTCGGAGGGGGGCGGGTGGGGGATGAGGGCTATCTGGCCTCCCTCAAGGAGCGGGGGCGCGCATTGGGCCTCGGGGATGAGGTCGTCTGGACGGGCTACCTCCCGCCCGAGCGGGCGAGCGGGATTCTCCTGGGGGCGGATCTGTTCCTCGCCCCCTACGCGGGGGGCATCTCCTCCCGGCGGGGGAGCCTCATGGCCGCCCTCGCCCACGGCCTTGCGGTGGTGAGCACGCCTTCGAGGATCCCCACCCGCCACTTCCGCGAGGGGGAGAATTTCGCCTCCGTCCCCTTCGGGGACGCCGGTGCGCTGGCAGGGGCTGTCTCCGCCCTCCTGGACGACCCGGCGCGCCGGGAGAGGCTGGCGGCGGGCGCCCGCGAACTGGCCGCCCGCTTCGCCTGGCCCGCCATCGCCCGGGAGACGAGGGATTTCCTCCTCTCCGTCCTCCGGCGGCAGCCCTGAGGGTTTCGCGCTCAGCTCTCGTCCGTCAGGGCGAACCTGGCCTCCGCCGCGGGAGGACGATGTCCTTCGTCGCGGTGTACATGGGCGATCCTCCTTCATCCCGCCTAGAGCCGGATGAGGCGGGCGGGGTTCGTCCTGAGGATTTTGTCCTGGTCTTTCTCGCTGAGTCCCGCTCCTTCCACGAAATCCACCACGCGCTCCTGCATCATGTCGTAGGGGTAGTCCGTCCCGCACACCACATGATCCGCCCCGGCCTCTTGGACCAGCCAGCGAAGGCCCGATTGGCTGAAGGTGATGACGTCGAAGTGGAGATTTTTGAAATAATGCCGCGGGGGATGTGGAGTGTGCACCTTGGTCTCGGGGCGCTTCTCCCAGGCGTGCTCTATGCGCCCGATCGCCCAGGGGAGGTTCCCCCCCGCGTGGGCGAGGAGGACCTTGAGGCCCGGGTGCCGCTCGAAGTGGCCGGAGAGGATGAGGCGGGCGGCCGCGACGGTGGTGGAGAGGGGATTCCCCACGCAGTTGGCCATGTAGTAGGGGAAGAGGGGTTTGTAGTCGGCGAAGTCGGGGTGGATGAACACGAGGGCGCCGAGCCGCTCCGCCGTCCGCCAGAAGGGATCGAACTGGGGCTCGTCGAGGGCGTGCGGCCCCACGCGGTCTCCCATGATGCAGCCCAGCAGCCCCTTGCCCATGGCCCGCTCGAGCTCCTCCGCGGCCGCATCGCCCCCGTTTTGGAGGGGGAGGTTGGCGAGGCCGCGGAAGCGCTCGGGGTGCCTTTGGCAGAACCCGACGATGCCGTCGTTCGTGACGCGGCAGAACTCCTCCCCGGCCTTTCCCGCCATCCAGTAGCCGAAGACGGGGGGCGGGGGGGAGAGGAGGGCCATCTCGATCCGGTCGGCCGCCATGTCCGCCGCCTTGCGCCCGGCGTCGCGGAGCTGCTCGCCCCATCGCTCCTGGGTCAGCCGGCGGTTGTGTTCGGAGGAGACGGGGGGGAAGAAGCCCTCGAAGCTGTCCGCGTGCTGGGGGCGGCGCTTGCGCTCCGCCGCGGCGAGCGCCTCCGCCTCGGGGACGTAGATGTGGTGGTGGAGGTCGATGATGGGCAACGCTCGTCTCCTTCCGCTTCTCGTCTGCCGGGATGGGGGGCCGCGCGACCGCGAGGAGCCAAGGGTAGGATCCCCCCGGGGGGCCGTCAAACCGGGGGGGGCGCGTTGACGGCTCCGGCGGGGGGGTGAGACACTGGGCGAGCAAGACAGGGAGGCGCTGTGCGCGGGTTTCCGAGGGAGGGTTGCCCCGAAGTGGACGAGGGTTCCTCGCGCCTTCCGCGTTCCTATGATGGCCTCCGCGTCCTGCAAGGGGAGTTTGAGGCGTACCAGCGGGCGGCGTTCCCGCCGCGGGAGCCCCGCTTCTTCGCCCTTGAGCTCGCGGGCGAGACGGGCGAGCTCGCGAATTTGGAGAAGAAGGCGTGGAAGGGCCGTCCCGTGGATGGGGCGGAGTTCGCCGATGAGGCGGCGGATGTCCTGATAGCGCTGCTCAATTACGCCAACGCGCGCGGGGTCGACGTCGCGCGCGCCGTCTCCGAGAAGATGGCCGAGATCGACCGCCGCCGGCTCCTCGAGCCGGAGCGCTGAGCGGGCCGCGGATCGATTCGAGAGAGGAAGAGCTTCCATGTCCGGAATCCCCGTGGGGTCTGCCGCGCTCGCCGACGTGCAGGGGAGCTTGGACGAGCGCAACGTGAAGATCGACAAGGTGGGTGTCAAGAACATCCGCTACCCGATCGTCGTCCGCGACCGCGCCAAAAAGAACCAGCACACGGTGGGCATGGTGAACATGTACGTGGACCTGCCCCACCAGTTCAAGGGCACCCACATGAGCCGGTTCATCGAGGTGCTGAACGAGCACAACGGCCTCATCAGCGTGGAGCGGGTGCCCGAGATCCTCGAATCCATCCGCTCCCGGCTGGACGCCCAGACGGCCCACTTCTCCGTCACTTTCCCCTACTTCATCGAGAAGGAGGCTCCCGTCACCGGCGCCCCCGGCGTGATGTCCCTCGAGTGCGGCTTCGACGCCTCCGCCGGCGCCGTGAACGACTTTGTGCTCAGCGTCACGGTCAAGGTGGCCACCCTCTGCCCCTGCTCGAAGGAGATCAGCACGCGCGGGGCGCACAACCAGCGGGGCCACGTGCAGATCAAGGTGCGCTTCGAGGGGGAGCTTTGGATCGAGGAGCTGGTGGAGGTGGCGGAGGCCTCGGGGAGCTGCGCGCTCTATCCCCTCCTCAAGCGCGAGGACGAGAAGCACGTCACCGAGAAGGCCTTCGACAACCCCCGCTTCGTCGAGGACGTGGTGCGCGAGGCGGCCTTGCGCCTGCGCAAGGACCCCCGGATCAAGTGGTTCCAGGTGCAGGTGGAGAACTTCGAGTCCATCCACGATCACAACGCCTACGCTTTTCTGGAGGAGTGGCGGGTTCCGCCCGAGCTGGCGGACGGCTAGGCGAGGAGTGCCCATTCGCGGCCGAGCGCGGGCCGCCGGGGGAGGAGCCCCGGCGGCCTTTTTTCTTCCGCGGCGGGCTGAAATCGAAGGGGAAATGTCCTATAAATACGGGGGGCGGAGCCCTTCGCCCCGTGGCGGGGGATGGCGGCCCGGGCCTCCGCTGGCTGGATGAGGAATATGGCTACGCATGATGGGCGCGCGGCGAAGCTCCTCGAGCTGCTCGACTCCCGCATCCTGGTGATGGACGGGGCGATGGGCACCATGATCCAGGGTCACCGCCTGGCCGAGGAGGACTTCCGGGGGGAGCGCTTCCGGAACCACCCCTGCGACCTCAAGGGCAACAACGACCTCCTCTGCCTCACCCAGCCCCAGCTCATCCGCTCCATCCACGCCGGCTACCTGGAGGCGGGGGCGGACATCTTGAAGACCAACTCCTTCAACTCGACCGCCATCTCCATGTCGGACTACCGGATGGAGGATCTGGCCTACGAGCTTAACGTGACCGCCGCCCGCCTCGCGCGCGAGGCCGCCGATGCCTTCGAGGCGAAGACGCCGCAGAGGCTCCGTTTCGTGGCCGGGGTCCTCGGGCCCACCAACCGGACGGCCTCCATCTCCCCCAAGGTGAGCGACCCGGGGTTCCGGAACGTCTCGGTCGACGATCTGGCGGCCGCCTACGCCGACGCCGTCCGGGGCCTGCTGGACGGGGGCGCCGATCTTCTTCTCGTGGAGACGGTGTTCGACACCCTGAACTGCAAGGCGGCCCTGTTCGCCATCGAGTCGCTCTTCGAGGAGAGGGGGATGCGGGTGCCCCTCATGGTCTCGGGCACCATCACGGACGCCAGCGGACGCACCCTCTCCGGCCAGACGACCGAGGCGTTCTGGAACTCGGTCGCCCACGCGCGGCCCATCAGCGTGGGGCTCAACTGCGCCCTCGGGGCGAAGGAGCTGCGCCCGCACGTGGAGGATCTCTCCCGGGTGGCGGACACCCGCGTGAGCACCCACCCGAACGCGGGCCTGCCGAACGAGTTCGGCGAGTACGACGACACCCCCGAGTACATGGCGGATCTCATCGGGGAGTTCGCCCGGAGCGGGTTCGTGAACATCGTGGGAGGCTGCTGCGGCACCACGCCCGCTCATATCCGGGCCATCGCCGATGCCGTCCGGGAGGTCCCCCCGCGCCAGATCCCCGAGATACCTCCCCGCGGCCGCCTGAGCGGTCTTGAGCCCTTGAACATCGGGCCCGAGACCGGCTTCGTGAACGTGGGGGAGCGCACCAACGTCGCCGGCTCGGCCCGCTTCGCCAAGCTCATCCGGGAGGGGAAGTACGAGGAGGCCCTGGAGATCGCCCGCCAGCAGGTGGCGAGCGGTGCCCAGATGATCGACGTCAACATGGACGAAGCCATGCTCGACTCCCGGAGGGAGATGACCACCTTCCTGAGGCTCATTGCCGCCGAGCCCGACATCTGCCGGGTGCCCGTCGTGATTGATTCCTCCAAATGGGAGGTCATCGAGGCGGGCCTCAAGTGCGTCCAGGGGAAGGGCGTGGTCAACTCCTTGAGCCTCAAGGAGGGGGAGGAGGCCTTCCTCCGTCAGGCCCGGCAGGTGCGCCGCTACGGGGCGGCCGCCATCGTGATGGCCTTCGACGAGCGGGGCCAGGCGGAGACCGCCGAGAGGAAGCTCGAGATTTGCGCGCGCGCCTACGACATCCTCACCCGGAAGGCGGGCTTCCCCCCCCAGGACATCATCTTCGACCCCAACGTCTTCGCCGTGGCCACCGGCATCGAGGAGCACAACGGCTACGCCCTGGCCTTCATCGGGGCCGTCCGGCGGATCAAGCGTGAGCTTCCGGGCGCGCTCGTGAGCGGGGGGGTGAGCAACGTCTCGTTCTCCTTCCGGGGGAACAACGCTGTGCGCGAGGCGATGCACTCGGCGTTTCTCTACCACGCCATCCAGGCCGGGATGGACATGGGAATCGTGAACGCCGGCCAGCTGCCGGTGTACGAGGAGATCCCCAAGGATCTTCTTGAGCGCATCGAGGATGTCCTCCTCAACCGCCGGCCGGACGCGACCGAGCGTCTGCTCGAGGCGGCCGAGGGGGTGAAGGGGAAGGCCAAGTCCCGGGCGGAGGACCTCTCCTGGAGAGAGCGGCCCGTCCGCGAGCGCCTCGCCCACGCCCTGGTCAAGGGCATCACGGAGCACATCGTCGAGGACACCGAGGAGGCCCGGCTCCAGGCCGAGCGCCCCATCCAGGTCATCGAGGGGCCCCTGATGGACGGGATGAACATCGTCGGTGAGCTGTTTGGCTCGGGGAAGATGTTCCTGCCCCAGGTGGTCAAGAGCGCCCGGGTGATGAAGATGGCGGTGGCCCACCTCGTCCCCTTCATCGAGGCGGACCGGGTGGGGGGCGAGGCCGGCCCGAACGGAAAGGTGCTGCTCGCCACCGTGAAGGGGGACGTGCACGACATCGGCAAGAACATCGTCGGGGTGGTGCTCCAGTGCAACAACTACGAGGTGATCGACATGGGGGTCCTGGTCCCCTGCGCGAGAATCCTCCAGAAGGCGCGGGAGGAGAAGGTGGACGTCATCGGGC
Organism: uncultured Nitrospinaceae bacterium; assembly: GCA_964394385.1. Lineage (GTDB taxonomy): Bacteria > UBA8248 > UBA8248 > UBA8248 > UBA8248 > CAYMWZ01. The sequence goes on from CAYMWZ010000096.1 coordinate 6,090, forward strand.
TGAGCGGCCTCATCACGCCGTCCTTGGACGAGATGGTCCACGTCGCCCGAGAGATGGAGAGGGAGGGGTTCACCGTCCCCCTCCTCATCGGCGGGGCCACCACCTCGCAGGTCCACACGGCGGTCAAGATCGAGACCAACTACAGCGGCCCGACCGTCTACGTGGTGGACGCATCGAGGAGCGTGGGCGTGATGGGGAGCCTGATGAGCGACGATCTCAGGCGGAAGTTCGTCGAGAGGGTTCGGGCCGAGTACGCCGGGGTCCGCGCCCGGCATGAGGGCAAGCGGGCGCGCGCCCAAATGCTCTCGTATGCCGAGGCGAAAAAGAACAAGGTGGCCATCGACTGGTCGAAGGAGGCGGTCCCGGGGCCGTCCTTCCTGGGGATCAAAGTGTTCGACGACTACCCCCTGGATGAGCTCCGGGGGCGGATCGACTGGACCCCCTTCTTCGCCACCTGGGAGCTCTCGGGGACCTTCCCCCGGATCCTCTCGGATGAGACAGTCGGGGCCGCCGCGAGCAGCCTCTACGAAGACGCCCAGGCGCTTCTGAACCGCATCATCGAAGGGAAGCTCCTGCGCGCCCGGGGGGTGATCGGCCTCTTCCCCGCCAACGCGGCCGGGGACGACGTCGAGATCTATTCCGATGAGTCGCGCGCAGAGGTCCGCGCCGTGGCGCGCTTCCTGCGCCAGCAGATGGTCAAGGCCCCCGGCCACCCGAACCTCTGCCTGGCCGATTTCGTCGCCCCCAAGGAGAGCGGGGTGGCGGACTACGTCGGCGCTTTCGCCGTCACCACGGGGATCGGGGCCGATGCCCTCGTCCGCTCCTTCGAGCGCGCCCACGACGACTACAGCGCCATCATGGTCAAGGCCCTGGCCGACCGCTTGGCCGAGGCGTTCGCCGAGCGCCTGCACGAGCGCGTGCGAAAGGAGTTCTGGGGGTACGCGCCGGAGGAGGGCCTGGACAACGAGGCCCTCATCCGGGAGGCATACCGGGGCATCCGCCCGGCGCCGGGCTATCCGGCCTGCCCGGACCACACCGAGAAGGAAACCCTCTTCGCCCTCCTCGACGCCCGGCGAAACGCCTCCATGGAGTTGACCGAGAGCTTCGCCATGCTGCCGGCCGCCTCGGTGAGCGGGTACTACCTCGCCCATCCCGAGGCGCGCTACTTCGGGGTTGGCCGGATCGAGAGGGACCAGGTGGCCGACTACGCCCGGCGGAAGGGGATGGATCCCCGCGCGGCGGAGCGGTGGCTCTCCCCCGTCCTCAACTACGAGGCGGGGCGCGCCCCAGAGGGGGCCGGCAAGACGAACCTGGAGGCGGTGTCCGAAAAAGAACTCTGAGGTCTCCCGCCGGCCCGAATTTTCGTCAAGAATCGGTGCTTTTTGCCGCAACGAGAGAGAGGGGACCCCGCGCGTCGCCCAGTTGACGCCCCAGGAGAGTGCGACTAGATTGTTTTCGCTCCGGGCGCCGGCCCGGAGGGGAAGGGCGGAGAGGCCTCCCGCGCCCCCCGTGCGAGGGTGGCGGAACTGGCAGACGCGCTGGATTTAGGATCCAGTGCCTCCGGGCGTGGGGGTTCGAATCCCCCCCTTCGCACCCGGGAAAAGAGGTTTCTCCCCGCGAGGGGGCGAAAATGCTGCGGAGAAAGGGCGAATGACCTCGACCGTGAGCGACATCGACGCCTGCACCAAGCGCCTTGAGGTCGCCGTGCCGCGCGAGGAGGTGGCCGAGGAGCTCAACCGCGCCTTCGCCCGCCTGGCGGGGCGGGTGCGGCTCAAGGGCTTCCGGCGGGGCAAGGTGCCGCGGCGGATCCTCGAGCGCTACTATGGGGAAGAGGTCCAGGCCGAGGTCTTGAACCGGGTCATCGCGGCCTCCTACCGCCGGCTCCTCGAGGAGAAGGGGATGCACCCGGTCGGGGAGCCCAACGTCACCGACATCTCGATGGAGGAGGGCTCGCCCGAGCTCACCTACAAGGCGACGGTGGAGGTGATTCCCCCCTTCGAGCTGGGCGAGTACCGGGGGATCGAGGTCACCGTCCGGCGGCGCCCCGTGACGGAGGAGGCCGTTGAGAGGCAGATCCAGCTCCTGCTCCAAGGCGCGGCGACCTACGAGGACGCGGACCGGCCCGCGCGGGCGGGGGACTATGTTCTTTTCGACATCGAGGGCTTCGAGGGGGGGGAGCCCGTCGCCGGCACGCGGGGGGAGAACCAGGCGGTGCTGCTCGGCGAGGCCCAGAACGAAAAAGAGCTGGAAGGCGCGCTCCTGGGGATGAAGGCGGGCGAGGAGCGGGAGGTCGACATCCAGGTTCCCGCGACCGCGGCCCCCAACTTGGCGGGCAAGACCCTCCGCTTCCGGGTCCAGGCGCGCGCGGTCAAGGAGCCCCATTCCCCGGCCCTGGATGAGGACTTCGTCCGGTCGCTGGGCCGGGGCTTTTCGACGGTTGAGGAGCTCCAGCGCCAGGTGCGCAAGGAGATGGAGACCCTGGAGGACGCCTCGGTCCGCTCCCAGGGGGTGGCCGAGCTGGTGCGGCAGCTGGTCGAGGGTCATCCGTTCGAGGTGCCCCCCACCCTCGTGCGCGCCGAGCTCGAAGAGCGCATCCGGGAGGTCGAGCGGCGGCTCAGGCAGGAGAACCCCGAGGCCCGCCTATCCTCGGCCCAGCAGGATGATCTGGGCGAGCGACTGCGGCCCCAGGCCGAGGAGCGGGTGCGGGAGGTCATCTTGGTGGAGCGCGTCCGGGAGAAGGAGGGCATCCGCGCCGAGCCTGGGGAGGTGGATGCCCAGCTCCGCCGGACGGCCGCCCGCTACGGGATGGACCCCGAGAAGCTCAAGAGGCGGATGATCCTGACGGGCGGGCTCGACTCCCTCATCTCCAATATCCTTTATAATAAGACGGTTGAATGGCTCTACGGGCAGGCGAAGGTGGACGTCAAGATCGAGGAAATCGAGCCGAACGAGAGCTCTCGCGAATAAACCGCCAATCCGGGCGAACCGGAAGAGAAAGGATAGCGACGTGGTACTCATCCCCATGGTGGTGGAGCAGACGAATCGGGGCGAGCGGGCCTATGACATCTACAGCCGGCTCCTCAAGGAGCGGATCGTCTTTTTGGGGTTGCCCATCGACGACTACATCGCCAACCTGGTGACGGCCCAGCTTCTCTTCCTCGAGGCGGAGGAGCCCGACCGGGACATCGCGATGTACATCAACAGCCCGGGGGGCACGGTGACGGCCGGCCTTGCCATCTACGATACGATGCAATACATTAAGCCTGATGTTTCAACCATTTGCATCGGCCAGGCCTCTAGCATGGGGGCCCTCCTCCTGTCGGCAGGCGCCAAGGGGAAGCGCTTCGCCCTCCCCAACTCGCGCATCCTCATCCATCAGCCCCTGGGGGGCGTCCAGGGCCAGGCGACGGACATCGACATCCAGGCGCGCGAGATCCTCCGCATGCGCGAGGAGCTCAACAGCATTCTCTCCCGCCACACGGGCCAGTCCATCGACCGCATTCAGCGTGACACCGATCGGGACAACTTCATGACCGCGCCCCAGGCGAAAGAGTACGGCATCATCGACGACGTGATCGTCTCGCGCGTAAGCATCTCCAAAAATGGGGGAAGCGCGAAGAAGGCGAAGGAAGAGAGCAAGGAGAAGCAGTAAGAAAGCGACCCGCGACGGGGGCGCCCGCCCCGGGGAG
>CAYMWZ010000097.1:0-9699 GCA_964394385.1 uncultured Nitrospinaceae bacterium
CTCGGGATGCCGGCCGAGGAGATCGCGCGGAAGCTCTCGGGGGGGCGGCGGTACGTGTGGCTTCAGCGCAAGATCAGCCCCGAGGAGGAGCGCAAGGTGCTGGACCTTGAGATCCCGGGCCTGGGCTTCGCCACCGAGAGCCGCCGCTTCTATCCCAAGCGGGAGCTGGCCTCCTCCCTCATCGGGTTCGTGGGGGTGGACAACATGGGACTCTCCGGGATCGAGCTGGCGTTCGAGAAGGAGATGGGGGGCCGCGCCGGCCGGGTCCAGATCGAGCGCGACGCGCGGGGGCGCTCCGTCCATCCCGAGGCGAGCGTCCTCCTGCCCCCGAGGGCCGGGGCGGACGTCCGCCTCACGGTGGACGAGGTGCTGCAGTACATCGTGGAGAAGGAGCTTCTCGCCCAGGTGGCCCGGGTGGAGGCGCGTCGGGGGATCGGCGTGATGGTGGAGCCCGCCACGGGGCGGGTCCTCGCCATGGCGTCGGTGCCGGGGTTCAACCCCAACGCCTACGATCGGTCGCGGCCGGAGCGCTGGCGGGAGGCCGCCTTCCAGGAGGTGTACGAGCCGGGCTCGACGTTCAAGCTCGTCACCGCGGCGGCCTACCTGGAGGCGGGAGGGGACCTGGCGAAGCGCTTCTTCGCCGAGGAGGGCCTCTTCCGGATCGGGGGCAGCTCCTTCACCCTGCGCGACCACAAGAAGTACGGCTGGCTCACCGCCGAGGAGGTGATCGTCCACTCCTCGAACATCGGCGCCTACAAGCTGGCCCTGGAGGTGGGCCCGGAGCGCATCTACCGGATGGCGCGCCGCTTGGGCTTCGGCGCCGCGACGGGGGTGGGCCTGCCCGCCGAGGCCGAGGGCATCCTTCGCCTGCCGAGGCGCTGGTCGGGCACCTCCCTCGCGGCGATCGCCATCGGCCAGGAGGTGGGGGTGACCCCCCTCCAGTTGGCCATGGCGGCGGCCGCCATCGCGAACGGGGGGGTGATGCCGGCGCCCCGGATCGTCGAGGCCGTGGAGCGCGAGGGGAGGCCCCTCTGGCGGCCCCCGGCCTCCCCCGGCAGGCGCGTCCTCGGGGCCCGCGAGGCGCGCCTCCTGGCCCAGGTGATGCGCAAGGCCGTGACCGAGGGGACGGGCGCCCTGGCCGAGGTGCCGGGCTACGGGGCGGCCGGCAAGACGGGCACCGCCCAGAAGCTCGACCTCGATACCAAAACCTACAGCCGGACGAAGTTCGTGATGTCCTTCGTGGGGTATGCCCCCTACGCGCGGCCGCGCCTGGCCCTCCTCGTCGTCATCGACGAGGGGAGGACCAACGAGGGCGCCTGGGGGGGGTCCGTGGCGGCTCCCGTGTGGCGGCGCATCGCCTGGCAGGCACTGCGCTACCTCCGGGTCCCTCCCGAGGGGGCGAAGGTGCTGACGGTGGCCGAGGCGCTTGCGCCGCCTGAGCCGACCCTCGACCGGCGGGAGGCCTCCTTGGGCGAGAAGGTGTACCGCCTCGTGAACGAGGTCCGCCACGTCCTCCATGGCTCTTCCTCCGCCCCTGCGCATGAGGAGCGCGGGCGTTGAGCGCGATGATGATGGCTGAGCGGAAGGCCCATGCGTTTCTCGACCTGGCGCGCGCCGTGCCCGGGGCCCGCCCCGTGGGGGGAGAGGGCGTCGAGGTGGGCGGGGTGGCCTACGACTCGCGCCGCGTCGCCCGGGGGGACCTGTTCGTCGCCGTGCGCGGCTACGTGACCGACGGGCACCATTTCGCGGGCGCCGCCCTCGAGGCGGGGGCGGCGGCCCTGGTCCTCGAGCGCGAGGTGGAGGGCATCCCCGGCGGGACGCCCCGCCTCATCGTCCCCTCGGGGCGGGAGGCGCTCGCGCTCATCGCCGACGCCTTCTACGGGCACCCATCGGGGGAGCTCGCCCTCGTCGGGGTGACGGGCACGAACGGAAAGACCACCACCAGCTTCCTCATCGACGCCATCCTGCGCGCCGCGGGGCGGACGACGGGCCTCATGGGGACGATTCACTACCGCGTGGGGGACCGCATCCTCGAGCAGCCGCGCACGACCCCCGAGGCGCCCGACCTTCAGGCCTATCTGGGCGGGATGCTGGAGGCGGGGGCGAGCCATGCGGTGATGGAGGTGTCGAGCCACGGCGTCGCCTTGGAGCGCGTGCGGGGCTGCGAGTTTGCCGCGGTCGTGTTCACCAACCTGACCCAGGACCATCTCGACTTCCACGGCGAGATGGAGTCCTACTTCCGGGCGAAGCTGCGCCTCTTCGCCGAGAGCCGCCCCGCCGCGTCCGTCCTCAACTTCGACGACCCCTACGGGAGGCGGATCGCCCAGGAGGCGGGCGGGAGCGTCTGGAGCTACGGCTTCGCCGGGGACGCCCAGGTGCGGCCGGAGGACCTCTCCCTCTCGGCCGATGGCACGGCGTTCGAGCTCGTGCACCCGGGGGGGAGGGTGCGGATCGAGACCCCCCTCATCGGGCGCCACAACGCGAGCAACATCCTGGCCGCCTCGGCGGCCTGCCTCGCCCTCGGCCTCTCCCCCGGGGAGGTGGCCGCGGGGGTGCGCTCCCTGGCCAGCGTGCCCGGCCGCCTCGAGCGGGTCGACGCGGGCCAGCCCTTCCTCGTCGTGGTGGACTATGCCCACACCGAGGACGCGCTGCGCCGCGTGCTCGAGTTCGCCCGGCCCGTGACGAAGGGGAGGCTCCTCACCCTCATGGGCTGCGGCGGGGACCGCGACCGGAGGAAGCGGCCCCTCATGGCCGCTGCCGCGGCGCGCGCCAGCGACTGGGTCGTGATGACCTCGGACAACCCCCGGACGGAGGACCCCGCCGCCATCCTGCGGGAGGTCGAGGCGGGCGTGGGCCTCGTCCCCGGCGGCAGGGGGCGGGTGCGGACCATCGTGGACCGGCGGGAGGCCATCCGCGTCATCCTCGCCGAGGCGCGGCCGGGCGACACGGTGGTCATCGCCGGAAAGGGCCATGAGACCTACCAGATCGTCGGGCGCGAGCGGCTGCCCTTCGACGACCGCGAGGAAGCCCGGAAGGCCCTCCGGCTTCTGGGGTACGGGCGGTGAGCGAGGTGGACGTGGCGGCAGCCTTTACCGCGCGGCAGATCGCCCGCGCCGTGGGCGGGCGCCTGGTGCGGGGGGGGGAGGAGATGGAGGCCTCGGGCGTGAGCACCGACACGCGGACGCTCGCCGCGGGGGAGCTCTTCATCCCCCTGCTCGGGCCCAACTTCGACGGCCATGCCTTCGTGGAGGAGGCCCTCGGAGCCGGGGCGGCGGGGGTCCTCCTCGAGCGCGGCCGCCTGGCGCCGGCGGCGGAGGGCGCCTTCGCCGTCGAGGTGGCCGACACCCTGCGCGCCCTGGGCGACCTGGCCCGCTTCCACCGGGCGCGGCACGAGCCGGCTGTCGTCGCCGTGACGGGAACGAACGGCAAGACCACGACGAAGGAGATGATCGGGGCGATCCTCGCCGAGGGCGCCCAGACGCTCAAGAGCGAGGGGAATCTGAACAACCTGGTGGGCCTGCCGCTCCAGGTCCTCAGGCTCGGGCCCGAGCACGCGCGGGCGGTCTTCGAGATGGGGATGAGCCAGCCGGGCGAGATCCGCCGCCTGGCCGAGATCGCCCTCCCGAGGGTGGCCGTGATCACCAACGTCGCCCCGGCCCACCTCGAGGGGCTGGGCTCGGTCGAGGCGGTGCGCGAGGCCAAGGGAGAGATCCTGGAGGGGCTGGGGGCGGAGGGATGGGCCGTGCTCTCGGCGGATGACCCCCAGAGCCGGATCCTGGCGCGCCGCTTCGAGGAGGGGGGAGGGCGCGTGCTCTCGTTCGGCTTCTCCCCGGAGAGCGGGGTGCGCGGGGAGGACGTGCGCGTCTCCGCCGAGGGGACGCGTTTTGCCCTCCGGATGGGGGGAGAGGGGGACGAGGTCCGCCTCCCCGCCCTGGGCCGGCACAACGTCTCGAACGCCTTGGCCGCCGCCGCCGCGGCCTCACTCCTCGGGAGCACCCGGGAGGAGGTGGTCCGCGGCCTGGAGCGGGTCGCGCTCCCCCGGATGCGGCTCGAGGTGCGGGCCGTCGCCGGCCGGGAGGGGTGCTTTCTCCTCGACGACGCCTACAACGCCAATCCGGCCTCCGTCCTCCGGGCCCTGGAGGCGGCGGTCCTCTTGCGCGGCCGGGGACGGCTCTTTGCTCTCCTGGGGGACATGAAGGAGCTGGGCGCCCACGCCGAGGCCGCCCACCGGGAGGTGGGGCGGGCGGCGGCCCGGGAGGCGGATTTTTTGGCCGCGGTGGGCCCGATGATGGCGCATGCGGCCGAGGCGGCCCGCGCGGAGGGCATGCCCGGGGAGCGGGTCCGGCGCTTTGAGGATCCCGCCTCGGCGGCGGCTTGGGTGGGGGATCTCTTGCGCCCGGGGGATTGGGCGCTCGTCAAAGGTTCCCGCTCGATGCGCATGGAGCGGGCGGTGGAGGTCTTGGCGGGCTGATGCTGTACGTTCTTCTCGTCTCGCTCAGCGACAAGGTCTCCGGCCTGGGCGTCTTCCGGTTCATCACGTTCCGGACGGCGCTGGCCGTCTTGACCGCCCTCTTCCTCTGCCTGCTCCTGGGGCCCCGCCTCATCCGCCTCCTCCAGCGGCGCCAGATCGGGGAGGAGATCCGCGAGGACGGCCCCAAGAGCCATCTCGCCAAGAAGGGCACCCCCACGATGGGGGGGCTCCTCATCCTCTTCTCGGTCGTCGTGCCGATCCTCCTGTGGAACGACCTCTCCAACCGCTTCGTCTGGCTCGTCCTCTTCGCCCTGGTGGGGTTCGGCTTCCTGGGCTTCGTGGACGACTACCGGAAGGTCGTGCTCAAGGACAAAAGGGGCGTCCCCCCCTCGCGGAAGTTCCTCTTTCAGGGCCTCATCGGCTTGGCCGTCGGCTACGTTCTCTACAGCGGCCTCGCGGCCCCGCAGTTCAAGCCCGTGGTGATGTTCCCCTTCTTCAAGAACCTCCAGCCCGACATCGGGGTGTGGTTCATCCTTTACGCGGCGGTGGTGATCGTCGCGACGAGCAACGCCGTCAACTTGACCGACGGCTTGGACGGCCTCGCGATCGGGCCCCTCATGATCGCCTCGGGGGCTTACCTCGTCTTCAGCTACGTGGCCGGCCACGCCGTGATCTCCAAATACCTGCTGATCCTTCCCGTGCGGGGGGCCGGGGAGCTGGCCATCGTGTGCGGCGCCCTGGTGGGCGCGGGGCTGGGGTTCTTGTGGTTCAACGCCTATCCGGCCCAGGTGTTCATGGGCGACGTGGGGGCGCTCCCCTTGGGCGCCGCCCTCGCCACGGTCGCCCTCATCATCAAGCAGGAGCTCCTCCTGTTCATGGTGGGGGGGCTGTTCGTCATCGAGGCGCTCTCGGTCATCCTCCAGGTCGTCTCCTTCAAGGCGACGGGCCAGCGGATCTTCCGCATGGCGCCGCTGCACCATCACTTCGAGGAGAAGGGCTGGGTCGAGCCCAAGGTGACCGTGCGCTTCTGGATCGTCGCGGTGATCCTGGCGCTGTTGAGCCTGAGCACCCTGAAGCTGAGATGAGGAGCCTCGCCTTGGCGGAGAGAGCGGCGGATTGGGCGGCGGGACTGCCCTCCCGCCGGGTCGTGGTGATGGGGATGGCCCGCACCGGCCGGGCGGCGGCGGCCGCCCTCGCGCGGCGGGGCGCCCGGGTGGTGGGTACTGACGTGAAGGAGATTCCCGGCCTCAAGGAGGAGCTCCCCGGCGAGGTGGCGCTCGAGCTGGGGGGCCACCGGGAGGAGACCTTCCGGGGCTGCGACCTCCTGGTGGTGAGCCCCGGCGTCCCGGCCACCAACCCCTACATCGCGGCGGCCCTCGCGGGGGGCGCCGAGGTGATCAGCGAGATCGAGTTCGCCTGGCGCCTGTGCCCGGTCCCCATCGCCGCGGTGACCGGAACGAACGGAAAGACGACGACCACCACCATGCTGGGCGGGATCCTGGAGGAGGCCGGCTTTCGGGCCCCGGTCGGGGGGAACATCGGCCGGCCACTGATCGAGGTGGTGGAGCGGGAGGCCGGGGAGGCGGACTTCGTGGTGAGCGAGGTGAGCAGCTTTCAGCTCGAATGGGCCCCGACGCTCAGGCCCAGGGTGGGCGTCATCACGAACGTCACCCCCGATCACCTGGACCGCCACCCCGACCTCGACGGCTACGCCGCCCTCAAGGCGCGGCTCTTGGCGAACCAGGGGCGCGGGGACGCCAAGGTGCTGAACGCGGACGACCCCCTGACGGCCCGCTACCTGCCGGGCGGCTCCCAGGCGGCCCTCGCCTTCAGCCGGCGCCGGGCGCCGGAGCGGGGCGCCTTCGTCCGGGGGGGGGAGGTCGTCCTCTCCGGCGGGGGGCGCCAGGAGCGGGTGTGCCGGGTGGAGGAGCTCGCCGTCCCGGGCGTCCACAACCTGGAGAATTTTCTCGCCGCCTGCGCGGCGGCGGGCTTCCTCGGGGCGGGGCCCGAGGCGATGGCACGCCTGGCCCGCCGCTTCCGGGGGCTGCCCCACCGGATGGAGCCGGTGGCCGAGATCCGGGGCGTCCGATGGGTGAACGATTCCAAGGGGACGAACGTGGGCGCCACGGCCATGAGCCTTGAGAGCGTGGAGGGGAGGGTCCTCCTCATCGCCGGGGGGACGGACAAGGGGAGCGACCTAGCCCCCCTCCTCGGGCCGATGCGCAAGCGGGTCCGGTCGATGGTCCTCATCGGGGAGGCGGCGGAGAGGTTCGCGCGCTTCTTCGAGGGCGTGGTCCCCATCGAGCGGGCGGGGACGCTGGAGGATGCCGTGCGGCGGTGCGCCCGCGCGGCCGAGCCCGGGGACACGGTGCTCCTCTCCCCGGCCTGCTCGAGCTTCGATCAGTTCCGCGACTACGCCCACCGCGGGGAGGTCTTCCGGGAGGCGGTCCGCGCGCTGGAGAGGGAGGGCGGCCGATGATCCCGGGAAGGGTGGATCCGGTCATCTTCTTCTGCGCCCTGGGGCTGAACGTCTTCGGGGTGGTGATGGTTTTCAGCACGAGCCAGATCCTCGCCCTCGACCGCTACGGCGACGCCTTCTACTTCGTGAAGCGCCACGTCATGTGGGCCGCGCTCGGCTTCGCCGTGATGCTCCTCCTGGCGCGCACCGATCCCCGGCGGCTCAGGCGCCTGGCGTTCCCGGCGCTCCTTCTCGCCTTGATCGCGCTCGCCCTGGTGTTCGTCCCCGGGATCGGGCGCGCCGCCAGCGGGGCGCGGCGCTGGGTGATGCTGGGGCCCCTCTCCTTCCAGCCCGCCGAGACCGTCAAGCTGGGCCTCATCTTCTTCCTCGCCCACTTCCTCGCGGTGAAGGGGGAGCGGCTCGCCGACCTGCGGTACGGATTCTTCCCGCCGGTCTTTTTCACGGGGGTGGCCTTGTGCCTCATCCTGGCCCAACCGGACCTGGGGACGGCCATCCTCATCGCGGCGGTCGCCGGGATGCTCCTCTTCATCGCGGGCGCGCGTTGGTCTCACCTCCTGGGGTGCGCCCTCGTCTGCGCGCCGGTCTTCTATTGGCTGGTGTTCTCGGTCCCTTGGCGCAAGCGGCGGCTCTTGGCCTTTCTGGACCCATTCGCCTCGGCCCGGGAGACGGGCTACCAGCTGATCCAGTCCCTCCTGGCGCTCGCCCGCGGGGGCGTGGCGGGGCTGGGGCTGGGGGAGGGGAAGCAGAAGCTCTTCTACCTTCCCGAGCCGCACACCGACTTCATCTACGCGGTCGTGGGCGAGGAGCTCGGCCTCATCGGTGCCCTCGCCGTGGCGGCGGCCTTCGCTCTCATCCTCTGGCGGGGCTTCCGGATCGCCGCGCGCTGCGAGGATTCCTTCCGGTTCCTGCTCGCGGCCGGCGTCACCTCGATCGTCGCGATTCAGGGCCTGCTGAACATGGCGGTGGCGGTCGGCCTGGTGCCCACGACGGGGGTGCCGCTGCCTCTCATCAGCCTGGGGGGCACCTCCCTGGTCGTCACCCTGGCCGCCCTGGGCCTGCTCCTCTCGGTCGAGGCGGGATGCCGGCCGGCGGGGGCCCCCTCGCAAGGCGATCCCCTCGACGCGGCCCCGCCGTGGACGGGGCGCCCCGAGGGGCTGGCCGGGGCGGGGAGGTCGGGCTGATGCGCCTTCTCATCGCGGGCGGAGGGACGGGCGGCCACCTCTTTCCGGGGATCGCCGTGGCCCGCGCGTGGCTGCGCGGGGGGCCCGACCACCGCGTCCTGTTCGTCGGCACGGCGCGGGGCATCGAGGCGCGCGTCCTTCCGCGCGAGAGCCTGCCCCTGGCGACGATCGCCGCGGCCGGCATCCTGGGACGCTCTCTCGGCCGGAAGATCTGGGCCGCCGCCCTGATGGCCTGCGGCCTCCTCCAGTCGATCGGGATCGTCGGGCGCTTCCGGCCCAACGTGGTGCTCGGGGTGGGGGGCTACGCGAGCGCCCCCGCCGTGGCGGCCGCCTGGGTCAGGCGGCGCCCCATCGTCCTGATGGAGCAGAACACGGTTCCGGGCGCGGCCAACCGCCTGCTCGCGCGGCTGGCCGTCCGGGTGGCCATCTCCTTGCCCGGGGCGGCGCCCTACTTTCCCGCCCGAAAGGTGGTCGAGACGGGCCTGCCCCTCCGGGTCGAGTTCGCGGCCGCGGGCCCGCGGCCGCCCGCCTCGTGGGAGGGGCCGCTGCGGGTGCTCGTCTTCGGGGGGAGCCAGGGGGCGCGGGCCATCAACGACGCCGTCATCGAGGCCCTCCCGCGCCTCGGGGAGATGGCGGGCCGGATGCGCTTCGCCCACCAGACGGGGGAGGGGGACGCCGATCGCGTGCGGGCGGCCTATGCGCGGGCGGGGGCCGAGGCCGAGGTCGCTCCCTTCTTCTACGACATGGCCGAGCGGTATCGGTGGGCCCACCTCGCCGTGGCGCGCGCGGGCGCCGTCACGGTGGCCGAGCTCGCGGCGGCGGGCCTGCCGTCGGTGCTGGTCCCCCTGCCCACGGCCACCCACGGCCACCAGGAGGCGAACGCGCGCTTCCTCGCCGAGCGGGGGGCCGCGCGGATGGTCCTCCAGGGCGGGTTGAGCGGGGAGCGGCTGGCGGCCCTTTGGCGGGAGATGGAGGCGGACCGGGCCGCCCTGGCCGGGATGTCGCGCCGGGCGAGGGCCCTCGCGCGGACGGGCGCATCCGAGGCGGTCGCCGCCCTTTGCCGGGAAGTGGCTCGGGCGGCGTGAGCCGCCCGGGGAGGGGAGAGCCATGATCGCGCGGGCGGGGACCTCGCACCCCATGCTCCGTCACTCGAGGCGGATCCACTTCGTGGGCATCGGGGGGACCGGCATGTGCGGGATCGCGGAGGTGCTCTTGAACCTCGGCTACGAAGTGAGCGGCTCGGACATCGCCACGAGCGAGGCCGTCTTCCGCCTGCGCGGGCTGGGGGCCAAGGTGTCGATGGGGCACCGGGCGGAGAACGTGGAGGGGGTGGACGTCGTGGTCTACAGCTCCGCGGTCACGAGGGAGAACGTCGAGGTGGCCGAGGCGCGCCGGCGGAAGCTCCCCGTCATCCGCCGCGCCGAGATGCTCGCCGAGCTGATGCGGATGAAGTACGGGATCGCCGTGGCGGGCACCCACGGGAAGACCACCACGACCTCCCTGGTCGCCTCCGTCCTCTCCGAGGGGGGGCTCGACCCCACCGTCGTCGTGGGCGGGCGGGTGAACAG
>CAYMWZ010000098.1:0-9697 GCA_964394385.1 uncultured Nitrospinaceae bacterium
CCGCCCGGCGGCGCGAGCGCCAGCCGTGGGGCGTGCCCTGCGCCGGCTCGATCTTCCGCAACCCGCCGGGGGAGCGGGCGGGCCGCCTCATCGAGGCGGCGGGCCTCAAGGGGCGCCGCGTCGGGGGGGCCGAGGTGAGCCGGGTCCACGCGAATTTTTTGGTGAACGTGGGCGGGGCGCGGGCGGCGGACGTGCTCGCCCTGATCGAGGAGGTGCGCGCCGCCGTGCGGGAGAGGCACGGGCTGCTGCTCGAGCTGGAGCTCAAGGTGGTCGGGGAGGATGGGCCGTGAGCAGCCTCATCTCGCGGCTTCGGCCGCCGGCTTCCCGCCCGGCCGGAGGGGAGGTGCGTCTTCAACTGGCGGCGGCGCCCCCGAAGGAACGCGCCGGGCGCCGGCGGCCCCGCCCCCGGCGGGAGGAGGAGCGCCGCCGGCCGCGCGGCGCCTGGGTGCGCCCGGCGATCGGGTTCCTCGTGTTCGTGGAGGTCCTCCTCCTCGGAGGCCACGCGGTGCGGTGGGCGAGGACGAGCCCGCGGTTCACGCTCGAGGAGGTGCTCCTCGAGGGCCACCGGGTGCTCGACGTCCAAGATCTCCTGCGGCTGGCCGCCCTCTCGCCCGGGATGAACATCTTTGAGGTGGATCTCGAGGCGGTGCGGCGCCGGATCGCGAGCAATCCCTGGGTGCGGCAGGTGAGCGTGCGCAGGCGCCTCCCCCACGCCCTTCACGTGGAGATCGAGGAGCGGCGGCCGGCCGCCCTCCTCCGGAGGGAGGGCGCGATCGGGGTGGATCGGGAGGGGGTGGTCCTCGGTCCGCTGGCCTCGATGCCCGGGGGGTGCCTGCCGCTTCTTGAGGGCTTCGGCCCCGAGAGGCTCCGCCCCGGCGAGGCGGTCCGCGGCCCGGCCTTTGAGGCGGCGCTGGCGGCGGCCTCCCTCTTCGCGGGTGCTCCCCTCATCCGGAGGGGATGTTTGTCGGTCCGTCCCGTCGGGGGGGGGCAGCTCCGCCTGCGGGCCCTGGAGGGAAGGATGGAGCTGCGGGTGAGCGAGGAGGGGATGGCGTCCCAGGCCGCCCGCTTCCGCGCAGTGGCGCTCGAGATTCTGCAAGAACCGACGGCCTCCGCCGCCCGCGTCGAATTGGATCTTACGTTCCCGGGCCGTGTCGTCGTCCGGCCCATCGGACAGGATGGAGGAGCGAGAGGATGAGCAAGCGGGGCGACGTGCTGGTGGGCCTCGACATCGGCACCTCAAAGATCTGCGTTGTCGTCGCCGAGGTGAACGAGGACGGCTCACTCGAGATCGTCGGCCTCGGCAAACACCCCTCGAAGGGGCTGAACCGGGGGTCGGTGGTCAACATCGACCAGACGGTGGAGTCGATCCGGACGGCTGTGGAGGAGGCGGAGTTCATCAGCGGCGCGCCCATCCGGTCGGCCTTCGTGGGGGTGGCCGGCGGGCACATCCGCAGCTTCAACACCAACGGCATCGTGGCGATCAAGACCAAGATCGTCGCCAAGGAGGATATCGAGCGGGTGGTGGAGCAGGCCCGGGCCGTCACGCTGCCCGCCGATCACCAGATCATCCACGTCCTGCCGCAGGAGTACATCGTCGACGACCAGGAGGGGATCACCGAGCCGATCGGGATGTCCGGCGTGCGCCTCGAGTGCAAGGTCCACATCGTGACGGGCGCCATCCCTGCGATTCAGAACATCACGCGCAGCGTGGAGCGGGCGGGCCTTGCGGTGGAGCGGCTCGTCCTCCAGCCGCTGGCCTCCTCGATGGCGGCCCTGAGCGACGACGAGCGCGACCTGGGGGTGGCCCTGGTGGACATCGGCAGCGGGACGGCCGACGTGGCCGTCATCAGCGGCGGGGGGCTCCGGTACTCGTCGGTCATCCCCGTGGGCGGCAACCACATCACGCGGGACATCGCCATCGGCTTGAGGACGCCCGACTACCAGGCCGAGCGGATCAAGAAGGAGCACGGCTGCGCCCTCCCGAGCCGGCTCGCCCACGACGAGGAGATCGAGGTCCCCAGCGTGGGGGGGCGGCCCCCGCGGGTCCTGAGCCGCCAGATGCTCGCCGAGATCATCGAGCCCAGGATGGAGGAGATCTTCACCCTCATCCGCCGCGAGATTCAAAAGAGCGGGATGGAGGACCTGCTCCCCGCGGGGGTGGTCCTCACCGGAGGGGCAAGCATCCTGGAGGGGATCGAGGAGCTGGCCGAGAGGGTGCTCCAGCTGCCCGTCCGCCGGGGGGTGCCGGGCGGCATCGGGGGGCTCGTGGATATGGTCAACGGGCCGATGTTCTCGACCGCGGTCGGGCTCGTGTTCTTCGCCATGCGGGCCGGGGACCGGAGCCGGCGGGGCTGGCTCGCCTCGGGAGTGAAGAACGGCTCGTTCCGCCAAGCGAAAGAGAAGATCCGCCATGTGCTGGCGAGCATTTTCAAATGAAACCAGGGGGAGCGGATTGCGTTTTCCGCATTCGGTGCCCGAAGGGGGGATAGGATGAGCGAATTGATGTTCCAGCTAGAGGAAGAGAGGCCCTGCCGCGCAAAGATTGCCGTCATCGGGGTGGGAGGCGGCGGCGGAAACGCGATCAATACGATGATCTCCTCGGGGATGGAGGGGGTCCAGTTCATCGCGGCGAACACCGACGCCCAGGTTCTCGAGCGGTCGCTGGCGCAGGAGAAGATGCAGATGGGCGCCGAGCTGACCGGCGGCCTCGGCGCGGGCGGCAACCCCGAGATCGGCCGCAAGGCCGCCCTCGAGGACACCGAGCGCATCGCCTCGCTGGTCGAGGGGCTCGACATGGTCTTCGTGACCGCCGGAATGGGCGGCGGGACGGGGACGGGGGCGGCGCCCGTCATCGCCCGGATCGCCAAGGAGGCGAACATCCTGACCGTGGGGGTCGTCACCAAGCCCTTCGACTTCGAGGGGCCGCGCCGCAAGGCGCAGGCCGACGAGGGCATCGCCGAGCTCAGGGAGGCGGTGAACACCCTCATCACGATCCCCAACCAGCGCCTTCTGGGGATGGTCGAGCGCACCACCCCCATCACGGAGGCCTTCCAGAGGGCGAACAACGTCCTGCTCCAGGCCTGCAAGGGAATCGCGGACCTCATCACCACGCCCGGCCTCATCAACCTCGATTTCGCCGACGTGCGGACCATCATGCGCGACATGGGCGGCCTGGCGCTCATGGGCAGCGGCATCGGGACGGGGGAGAACCGGGCCGTCATCGCCGCCCAGAATGCCATCAGCAGCCCCCTCCTGGAGGAGGGGTCCATCCAGGGGGCCCGCGGCGTGCTGATCAACATCACGGGCGGGAACGACCTCTCCCTCTTCGAGGTCAACGAAGCCTGCACGCTCATCCACGAGACGGCCCATGAGGAAGCGAACATCATCTTCGGCTCGGTGATCGACCCCGCGATGGAGAGCCGGGTGCGCGTCACCGTCATCGCCACCGGCTTCGGGCGCGAGAGCCTTCGCGAGGTCCCGCGCGTCGAGGCCGAGGCCACGGGCACCGACGGGCGGAAGCTCTCGGTCCCCGCCTATGTCCGGATGAAGAACAGCAAGAAGGATGCGGCGTTGAGTTATCAGCTGGAGGAGGACGACCTCGACGTCCCCACGTTCCTGCGCAAGCAGGCGGATTGATCCCCCACGGCGCCTCCCCCGGCGGAGGAATCTCTCCGCCGGGGGAGGCGCATTCCCCTCTCGATGCAGCCAGGGGGGGCTAGCCCCCCCCTGGCCCCCGCCTCGCGGCGCCGCTTTTCCTTGAGGCGGCCCGGGGCCCGAGCCTATAATGCGCCCCGGCCCGCCTGCGCCCTCACCCGCGCGCGTGGAAGGAGGGCGGCCCGGCCGCGGGGAGAGTTTCGCCGTGCGCGACCTCAAGAGGTATGAGTCGGGCGGGATCGAGTTTTTGCGCTCCCCCCTGCTCGACGATTTGGGCTTCATCGCCCACGCCTTCAGCACCCGCCGGGGCGGGGTGAGCGAGGGGCGCTTCGTCTCGTTGAACCTCGGCCGCGCAAAGGGGGAGGAGCCAGATCGGGTCGAGGAGAACCGGCGCCGCTTTTTCGATGCGGCCGGGATGGAGCCCGCCCGGGTGGCCGAGGCCCGGCAGGTGCACGGGACGGCGGTGGTCGCAGCCGAGGAGATCCAGGACGGAAAGGCGGTTGTCGCCGACGCGGTCATGGCCTCCGGACAGGGGGTGGTGGTGGCCGTCCAGACGGCCGACTGCGTTGCGGTGCTCCTGGCGGACCCGGAGCACCGCGCGGTGGCCGCGGTGCACGCGGGGCGGCGCGGGATCGGGGAGGGCGTCCTGGCCGAGGCGGTGGGGCGGATGGGGGAGCGCTACGGCAGCCGGCCGGAGGATCTGTTCGCCGCCCTGGGGCCGGCCATCTCGCGGATGTGCTACGAGGTGGGCGAGGAATGCCTGCCGCCCTTCCGCGCGCGCTATCCCGCCTGGCGGGACCTCTGCGTTCCCCTGGGCCGAGGCAAGTGGCTGCTGGACCTCCCGGAGGCGGCCCGCCGGCAGATGATCGAGGCGGGCGTCCCCGAGGGGCAGATCGGCGCGGCCGGGCCCTGCACTTTCTCCGAGTCATTCCGCTTCTTCTCCTACCGGCGCGACGGTGCGCCGACGGGCCGGCTCCTGGCCGCCATCGGCGTCGTCTAGCTCCCGGCGGAGGGTGCCGTGGGCTTCGTTCGAGAGCGCTACGCGCGCGTGCTGGAGCGCATCGCCGCCGCCGCCCGGCGCGCGGGCCGCCCGCCGGAGGAGATCCGGGTGGTGGCGGTCTCCAAGGCCCATCCCCCCGAGCGGATGGCGGAGGCCATCGGGGCGGGGGTGGAGATTTTGGGCGAGAACCGCGTCCAGGAGGCCCGCGTCAAGCGCGCCGAAATGGATCCCGCGGTGGCCGGGCGCGCCCGCTGGCATCTCGTCGGAACCTTGCAGCGGAACAAGGTGCGGCAGGTGCCGGGTCTCTTCGACGCGGTCGAGTCGGTGGATTCCCTTCCCCTCGCCCGCGAGCTGGCGCGGCGCGTGGAGAGGGCGGGCGGGGAGCCCCTGGAGGTGTTCCTCCAGGTGAACACGGGCGAGGAGGCCCAGAAAGGAGGAGTCCCCCCCGCCGAGGCGTTGGACCTTTTGCGCGAGGTGGCCCGCCTGGAGGCCCTCCGCGCGGTCGGGCTCATGTGCATCCCCCCCTTGGGGCGGAGCGCCGAGGAGAGCCGCCCCCACTTCCGCCTCTTGCGCCGTCTCCGGGACCAGGCGCGGGAGGGAGGTTTGTCCACCGTCCAGGCGCTTTCGATGGGAATGTCGGGCGATTTTGAGGTGGCCATCGAGGAGGGGGCGACCCACGTGCGGATCGGAACGGCGATTTTCGGCCCGCGCCCCGGCGAACGAGCGGAGCCGGCGGCATGAGTTGACCCGCCGGATTCCCTGGGGTCAAATTGGCGTTTTCTCCTCCTTTCCCGCATTCTCTGGGGCTGCGATGAAATCGGGCCGGATCGCCATCATCGGCGGGGGGAACATGGGCGAGGCGCTCGCCAGGGGAATGGTGAATGCGCGCTACGCCCCAGCGGAGGCTCTCGTCATCGCCGAGCCGGTCGAGGCGCGGCGCCGGCATTTGAGCGAGACCCACGGCTTCGAGGTGGTTCCCGAGGGGGCGCGCGCCGTTGCCCAGGCCAAAACCGTGGTCTTCGCCGTCAAGCCCCAGGTGCTCGGGGCCGTCCTGGGAGAGCTCAAGGGCGCCGTGGCGGACGGCCACCTCCTCGTCTCGGTCGTGGCCGGGGCGCCGACCCGCCGCTTCACCGAGGCCTTTGGCGCGGGCGCCCGGATCGTCCGCGTCATGCCGAACACGCCGGCCCTGGTGGGGGCGGGCGCGGCCGGCCTGTGCGCGGGCGGGGCCGCCACGGCGGAGGATCTCGCCGCCGCCCGGAAGATGATGGAGTCGGTGGGGCGGGCGGTGGTGGTTCCGGAGCCGCTGATGGACGCGGTGACGGGCCTCTCGGGGAGCGGGCCGGCCTATGTGTTCCAGTTCATCGAGGCCCTGGCCGACGGAGGGGTCCGCGCCGGGCTCTCCCGCGAGGAGGCCACCCTTCTCGCCGCCCAGACGGTGATGGGCTCGGCCCAGATGCTGCTTCAGACGGGTGAGCACCCGGGCCGGCTCAAGGACATGGTGGCTTCCCCGGGGGGGACCACCATCGCGGGCCTGCACGCCCTGGAGAGGGGCGGGCTCCGCGCCGCCGTGATGGACGCCGTGCTGGCCGCGGCGAAGCGGAGCGCGGAGCTGGGAAAGGGGTAGAGCCCGCCCACGCCTGAGAGGAAGCCGCCGTGTTTTTGATCGCCAATCTCATCCACGCCATCGCCGTGCTCTTGAGCTATGTTCTCACCATATACATATGGATCATCATCGTCCGCGCGCTGATCTCCTGGGTGAGCCCCGATCCGTATAACCCGATCGTGCAGATCCTCTACCGGATCACCGAGCCTGTCCTCGCTCCCGTCCGGTACCGGATGCCCGACTTCGGGGGGATCGACATCAGCCCGATCGTGGTTCTCCTCGTCATTTTCTTTTTACAGAGTTTTCTCGTTTCGAGTCTTTTCGACATGGCCCGCATGCTCCGGTAAGGCCACAGCGAATGGGGGGTGAAGATGAGACTTACTGGCGCAGACATCCGGAAGCAGGAGTTCTCCGTGAGGCTCCGCGGGTACGACCGGCTGGACGTGGACGCTTTTCTTCACGCGGTGGCCGACGTGGTGGATGAGCTCATTCGCCGCAACGAGGAGCTGGAGGAGCGGTGCGCCGAGTTGTCGGGCAAGGTCGAGACGATGGTGGCGAGGGAGGAGACCTTCCAGCGCGCCCTGGTGGCGGTGAACGAGCTGCGCGAGGAGGCCAACAGCCGGGCGAGCGCCCTGCGCCAGCGGGCGGAGAGCGATTCGGAGCGCACCCTGACCGACGCCGAGGAGCGGGCGAGGCGGATCCGGGAGGAGGCCGAGCGGGAGGCCGAGCGGCTGCGGGGGGAGGCGGCCGACCTCGCCCAACTGCGGGAGAGGGTCATCCACTCGCTTTCGGAGATGCTGCGCGCCCAGCTCCGCGTCGTGGAGGAGGAGGCCGAGCGCCTTGGCTTGGATCTCGCCCGCCTGCACGGCCGCGAGGGCGGCAAGATCGTCTCCATCAGCCAGAAGGCGGAGGGCGACTGGCCGTGATCGCGGTACGCCGCGAGGCAGACGGCGCCAGCTTCGAGGTCGCCGTGCAGCCCCGCGCCTCGCGCGCCACGGTCGGGGGTGAGCGCGCGGGGGCGCTCCGCCTGCGGCTGACGGCGGCGCCCGTGGGCGGGGCGGCGAACCGGCAGTGTGTGGAGCTTCTGGCGAAGGCCCTGGGCGTTCCCAAGAGCGCGGTGGCGATCGCCTCGGGGGAAGGCGCCCAGCGGAAGCGCATCCGGATTCGCGGCGCCGATCCCTCGGCCATCGGGAGAGCCCTGGCGGCGCTCTCGGCCGCGGACGCCTGACCCTCCCGGCAAGTCCCTCGGCGCTGCACGGATCCTTCGGATGGGAGAGCTGGTTTGGACGCGGGCGGAAATTTCCGCACACTCGAATACCGCGGGGGGGGCCTTTGTCTCATCGACCAGCGGCGCCTTCCGACCGAGGAAGTCTACCTCGAGTGCCGCACCGAGGAGGAGGTGGCCGAGGCCATCCGCTCGATGGCGGTGCGCGGGGCTCCGGCCATCGGGGTGGCCGCCGCCTACGGGATGGCCATCGCGGCCCTTCGGTCGGCCGATCGCCCTCCGGGAGAGCAGCGGGCCGCCCTGGAAAGGGCGGGCGCGCTTCTCGCGGCGACGCGCCCGACGGCGGTGAACTTGTTCTGGGCCATCGAGCGAATGCGGGCGGCCGTCCGGGAGAGCGGGGCCAGCGGCGAGGCCCTGGCGGAGGAGCTTCTCGCCCTCGCCGGTGAGATGCACCGGGAGGACGTCGCCGTCTGCCGCCGGATCGGGGACATGGGGGCCGCGCTCCTGCCTCACGGGGTGAGCTTGCTGACCCACTGCAACGCGGGGGCCCTGGCGACCGCCGGCTACGGCACGGCGGGAGGGGTGATCCGCAGCGGCTTCCGGGCGGGGAAGGTCGTGCGGGTCTTCGTCGGTGAGACGCGGCCCTTCCTCCAGGGGGCGCGCTTGACGGCGTGGGAGCTGTGCCGGGACGGCATTCCGGTGGTCCTGATCGCGGACAACATGGCGGCCCACTGCATGCGCCTGGGCAAGGTGGGCGCGGTGGTGGTGGGGGCGGACCGGGTGGCGGCCAACGGCGACGTGGCGAACAAGATCGGGACTTACGGGCTGGCCGTCCTGGCGCGGGAGCACGGCATTCCCTTCTACGTGGCGGCCCCCTTGAGCACCGTTGACCTCCACACGGCCAGGGGGGAGGACATCCCCATCGAGGAGCGCGCGGCCGAGGAGGTGCGCGCCTGGGGGGGGCGCGTGATCGCCCCAGAGGAGGCCGAGGTGTTCAATCCGGCCTTTGACGTGACGCCCGCGCGCCTGGTGGACGCCCTCATCACGGAGAGGGGGGTGGTCCGCCTGGCGGCGGGGGAGCGCCTGGAGGCGCTCTTCGCTCGCCAGGGAGGCGGATAGGCCGGGAGGGCCTCTCCGGTTGACTCGCCCTGGGGCGGAGGCTATAAACCCCTGGCGTCTGGCTGGGTTCGGGCGTTCGGCGAGGTGTCGCGGGGGCTGTAGCGAAGTCGGTTATCGCGCTGGCCTGTCAAGCCAGAGATCGCGGGTTCGAGTCCCGTCAGCCCCGCCAGTCTCATCCGCGCCGCGGGAGGTCTCCGCGGCGGTTTTTTTGATTGAGGCCCAGCGGCTGGAGAGGTTGGCCGGCGGGGGGGCGAAGCGCCCGGAGCTTTGATCCGCCAATGGTCATCTTCAGCGAAATTCCTGCGAAATTTGAGCGGTTCTCCGCCGCCTTCGGGCTTCAGGAGGGGTCCCCTTAGAGTGGTGTCGCGTTTCCTGAGAATTTTTGCTAGAATGGCACCATCTCTATACACCCGTGCGACCCAGGGGAGGCCCTCTGCTGCCTGAGGACGCCCCCACCAGCTGAGGGGAGGGCGATAGTCGGGAAGGGAGGCTCACCGAGCCACCCAGCGGGACAGGACGGTCGTTTTGCCGCACTGAGTTCCCTTTTGAGGAGGAGAGCGATGAGGCGATTCGTAATGGGTTTTGTCGTAGCGGCGCTGTCTACGGTTTTCCTCGCCGCGAGTTTGCCCGCGCCCGCCGAGTCGGCGGAGAAGCTCCGCATCGGCGCCCACCGGGCGATCATGGGCTCCTTCGAGGTCATCGCCCACCGGAAGGGCTACTGGAAGGAAGAGGGGCTGGATTACACCATCCAGTACTTCAAGCAGGGCAAGCTCATGCGCAACGCCATCATCCAGGGCAACCTGGATACCGGCACAACGGGGTTCTCCCCCTTCGTGACGGCCGTCTCGAAGGGCGCCAAGCTGACGGGCCTCGGGGTGACGACGGAGATCTGCGCCACCTCCGGTCGCATCATGGTCCCCGTCAAGTCAGACATCAAGAGCGTCAAGGATCTCAAGGGAAAGAGGTTCGCGACCCTCGACGGGACCAGCACGGACATCGCCTTCCGGTCGAAGATTCTGCCGCGCTACGGGCTCAAGGTAGACGACCTGAAGTATCTCAACGTCGTCGCGACGGAGCGGGTGGCGGCCATCGTGGC
>CAYMWZ010000099.1:0-6190 GCA_964394385.1 uncultured Nitrospinaceae bacterium
CCCCTCCATGATCATGCGCCACCCCTGACCCGGCGGAGCGAAGCCGAGGTCTTCGTAGTTGATGATCTCGGTGATGGTGAAGCAGTCGTGCACCTCGGCCACGTCGATCTCGTCGCGGGGGCGGGTGATCCCCGCCTGGGCGTAGGCCTGGCGGGCGGCCTCGCGGCTGGCCTCGAAGCCCAGGAAGTCGAAGCGGGGGTTGAAGGCGGTGGTGATGTAGCCGGTCGCGCACGAGAGGCCCATCCCCTCGATGAGGACGTAGTCCTTCTTCCCGAAGCGCCGCTCGGCCAGGTCCGCCCGGCAGAGCACCACCGCCGCGGCCCCGTCCGTGGTGGGGCAGCAGTCGTAGAGGCCGAGGGGCTCGGTCACGGGCGGGGCCTTGAGGACCTGCTCCTTGGTGATCTCCTTCCGGAAGTGGGCCTTGGGGTTGAGGCTCCCGTGGTAGTGGTTCTTGACGGCCACCTCGGCCAGGTCCTCCTTGCCCGCCCCGTACTCCTGGAAGTAGCGGGTGGCCAGGATGGCGAAGCTGCCGGGGGCGGTGCGCCCCTTGGCGTAGAGGGGGTGGAGCTTCTCCACGTGCTGGGCGACGAGGCTCCGGCGGGGGGGGACCTCCCGCATCTTCTCCGCCCCCACGGCCAGGACGACATCGTGCATCCCCGAGGCCACGGCCATGGCCGCCATGCGGACAGCCTCCATCCCGGTGGTGCAGTAGTTCGAGACCCGGGAGACGGGCTTGGGGTAGAGGTTCAGAGCCTCTGCGAGGGAGGGCCCCCCCGTCCCGTCGAAGCCCCAGCCCAGGGGGAGATAGGTGCCCAGCCAGGCGGCCTCGATCTCATCCCCGGTCACGCCCGCCTCCTGGTAGGCCTCGAAGGCGGCCTCGACGACCAGGTCGTTGTAGCTCTGCTCGAAGAGCTCCCCGAACTTCGTGATCCCGGCGCCGATGATGGCCACCTTGCCTGAGATGCCCTTTGTCATAGCCGTTCGCCTCGCCTGCGGGATGTCCATGTAGAGCCGTCCGCCCGCCGTCAGGCCGGCCGGAACTTCCAGAAGTAATTGTAGTACCCATCCCCCCGGTGGAGAAGCCGGAAGGTGAGCTCCACCTCCATCCCGATCCGGACGTCCTTCTTCTCACAGTCGGTCATCTGGGCGTAGATGCGCCCCCCGCCCTCCATGTCCGCCGTGGCCATGGTGACGTATCCCTCGGGCGAGGGGGGGAGGTGGTCGTGGACGAAGGTGTACACCCGGCCCCGGCGGGCGAGCTTGTGCTCCTCCCAGCGGTCCCGCGCGCCGCAGCCGTTGCACACCCGCTGGCGGGGGAACTGGACCCCCCCGCAGGCCAGGCAGCGGCCGGCCCGCAGGCGCATGCTCGCCCGGCTCTCCTTCCACAGGATGCTGGGGGAGCTGAAGGGGCGGATCTCCTCCTCCGGCCCCAGCCCCCGGAAGCGCAGCCACTTGCCGTAGTGGGAGAGGGGGCGCGCCCGTTCGAGCGACCAGGCCACCCCGCGGCCGGCCCGGAGGGCGCGGACCCGCTCGGTCGCCCGCAGGAGGAGGGCGTCCCCTCCGCTCCCGTGCCCGGTGACCAGGATGTGCTCCCCCGGCTCGGCGCCCTGGAGCCCCTCCACGAGCGCCAGGAGGGGGGCCGCCGCCCCCGCGTCCCCCAGGCGGGCCGCCAGGGGCCGCTCGGGGTAGGCCGCCTCCGGGAAGCCGAGTTTCTTGCAGATGGCCGCGTGGGTGCGGGGGTCGGGGGCGTAGACGAGCACCCGGGCGATGTCCTCGCGCGTGGCGCCCGTCTTCTTCAGAAGCCCCTCCACCGTCGCGGCCGTCTGGCGGACGTAGCCGTAGTCCTGGATGAACTTGGCGTCCCCGGCGGAGACCGCCCCCTCTCCGGGCAGGCGCCAGCGGTCGATGAAATCCTCCGTCCAGGAGTGGACGGTCTCGACCTCGGCGGCCACCTCGTCCCCTTTCCCGAGGAGGAGGGCGGCCGCCCCGTCGCAGAAGGCAAGCTCGTCGGGCCCCCCGGCCCGGGCCGGGCGCACCTCGGCGGCCACCACGGCGGCGCGGGATGCGGAGCCCGCCTCCACGGCGTCGAGGGCGGCCCGCAGGGCCGAGGTGCCCGCCCGGAGGGATCCCCCCATGTCGGCCGCGAAGAGGGCCTCCGGGAGATCGGCCGCCGCGGCCACCACGGCGGCGTTCGATTTTTCGGCGTAGGGGGAGGTTGTGGAGGCGAAGTAGAGGGCGTCAGCTTGGGCCCCTCCCCACTCGGTTGCGTTCAGGAGGGCCTCGACCCCCAGGGTGATGGCGTCCTCGTCGAAGCCCGCGATGGGGCGGGAGGCTTTGGGATCCCCCGCCCCCCACACCGCCCGGACGGCCTCTCCCCCCAGGCGGTAGAAGGGGACGTAGGCCCCCACGCTCGTGATGCCGGCCATGCGCGCTCCTGCTCGAGGAAGACGGAAGGACCGGGGCATCTTTCCCCCCGGGCCGGGGGGAGTCAAGGCGGCGCTTGGGGAACGCCCGAGAGGGTGCGGGGGGTCTAAAGGGTCGCCCTTAGAAGAAAGCGGCCCACGAGGCTGCTCGCGATGAAGAACATCACAAAGCTTACGAGCCGGTTGAAGAGCTTCTGCTCCAGCCGCCCCCTGATGCGGAGGCCCGCCCAATATCCCAAGAAGACGGGGAGGGTGGCGAGGATCGTCTGGGCGAGGGGTGCCGCCGCGTAATTTCCCCCCAAGGCCAGGGAGGAAATCTGGCTCGCGGAGGCCAGGGAGTTGAAGGCGCTGAGCACGAAGATGAAGACCTCCTTGGGCCAGGCGAACATCGAGAAATAGACGATGCTCACCGGGCCCGGGAGGCTCGCCATCCCCATGAGGAATCCCGCCGCGGCTCCCATCGACACGCCGGCCCCGAGCCGCATCCCGGGGGAGAGGTGCTCCATCGGGGCGATGAACCGGCGGACCGCCAGGAACGCGAAAACCGCGAGCCCGATGAGGAAGCGGATCGTCTCCGGGTCCCCCCAGTGCAGGAATTTGACCCCAAACGGGACCGCCAAGACCCCCGCCGCGAAGTAAGGCGCCACGCGGCGCAGATTGCGCCACTCGCCCAGCCCCCACCGGACGTCGGCGAGGTTGGCGAGCAGGACGGGGACCGACATCAACACCACGGCCTCGCGCGGGCCCATGAAGAGAGAAAGGAAGGGGACGGTGAAAATGGGCAGGGCGAACCCGATGGCGCCTTTTATCACTCCCCCGGCCGCGATGACCGCCCAGAGGAGAATCCATTGCGGATCGGACATGGAGACGCCCATCGGCTCGGACCCCCCAAGTGGTTGGCGAGACAGCCACCGATTTTACCCGAGATCATAAGGGTTTTTCCATATTTTGTAAGAATTGTTTTTAAAAAGATACAAGTGTTATAATCAGCCCGCGACTCTTTCCTAAACGAAGGCAACAGGTGTTGCATGAAGCCGGGGAGGGAGCTGGGAGGCCATGGGCAGGGCACCCGCGGGCCGCTGGCTTGTGTTGATTCATCACCTTCCCCCGAAGCCCGCCTACTTCCGCGTCCGCATTTGGCGCAGGCTGCAGGGGCTCGGCGCGGTGGCGATCAAGAACTCCGTTTATGCCCTTCCCAAGAGCGATCAGACCCTGGAGGATTTCCAGTGGGTGGTGCGCGAGATCGTCCAGGGCGGCGGGGAGGCCTCCCTCTGCGAAGCCCAATTCGTGGACGGCCTCACCGACGAGCAGGTCCAGGCTCTCTTCCACTCGGCCCGCAACAAGGATTATGACCAGCTCACCCACGAGACCCGCGCTCTCTTGGAATCTTTTTCGGGCGCCTCGGAGGAAGATGGAGGCACCCGGGCCGAGGCCCTCCTCCAGGCGCAACGCCTGAGAAAGCAGTTCTCGCAAATCATCGCGACGGATTTCTTTGGGGCGCCCGCGCGCGAGGCGGCGGAGGGGGCGATCGCGGCGCTCGAGGATGCCTTGCAGGCGCCCTCCCGCAAGGCCGGCCCGACCGATGAAGCCTGGAGGGAGAAGATGGGGCGCCTGGGGGGGCTTCGCGGCCGGACCTGGGTCACGCGCCAGGGTGTCTTCGTGGACCGGATCGCGAGCGCCTGGCTCATCCGCCGCTTCATCGACGCCGAGGCGCGCTTCCGCTTCGTCTCTCCGAAGCTGTACTCGCCCGCGCCGGGCGAGATCCGCTTCGACATGTTCGAGGCCGAGTTCACGCACGAGGGGGAGCTTTGCACCTTCGAAGTGCTGCTGAAGTGCGCCGGGCTGGAGGATCCCGCGCTTCGATCCGTCGCCGAGATCGTCCATGACATGGACATGAAGGACGCGGGATTCCAGCGCGAGGAGGCGCCCGGCCTGGTTCGGCTGCTCGAGGGGATCGCGATGGCGCACAAGGACGACCTCGAGCGCTTGGAGCGCGGGGGCGCCATCTTCGACGGTTTGTACGCCTATTTCCGCCGGAGGCGCCCCTCGGGGGGGTAGGGCACCCGGGGCGCCCGCGGGCAAAGGGAGGCCTCCATGCTCAACGGCATCGATGAGATCAAGGGGGACGTGGTTCGCACCGTGGCCAAGCTATGCGCCGCGGCGGCGGTGACGGCGCCAAAGTCGGGGGGGCAGCTCTTCTTGAAGGGGAAGCACCTCTTCATCGAGACCGTCATCGTGGACGACAAGGAGACCTTGAGGCGCCTCGCCGCCTGGATGCGCGCCCGCGGGCGGGAGCGGAGGCAGGAGATCTGGTTCCGCGACGCCGCCATGGCCGAGCGAATCGACGCGGTCCTCTTCATCGGCCTCAAGGACTGGTATCCCCCCATCTACGACTGCGGGATGTGCGGCTACGCCACCTGCGCCGAGTTCATGGAGGCGACCAAGTCGCTGCGGGAGGGGAGCGGGGACCTGGAGTTCATGGGCCCCCAGTGCAACCTCCGCAACGTGGACCTGGGGATTGCCGTGGGGTCGGCGGCCAAGGCGGCCAGCCTCTACAACGTGGACACCCGCTGCCAGACCCGGATCGCCGTGGCGGCGCGCAAGCTGGGGATCATCCAGGCCGAGGCGGCCGTCGCCCTCTCGATGAGTGTGACCCACAAGAACGTGGGCTTCGACAACCGGATGCCGGCGGTGAATTTCGACTCCGAGGACCTTCGCGCCTTGCCGCCCACGAACACTCTTCCGGTGCGGACGCCCGAGGGCAGATGGGCCCACCTCCCCCACTACGTCCCGGAGGAGTGATCCCCCGCCCCACGGGAGCTCCTAAGGAGGCGCTCGATGCAGCCGTTCCTGATGATCGTGCTGGCGGGGATGCTCTCGCGCCTGGGCTACCAGATGGCCCGGAGCCCCGTCCTCCCCCGCTTCGCCCAGGACCTGGGGGCGGCGCCGGAGCTCTTGGGGCTCATCGTGGCGGCCTCGACCGTCACGGGGATCTTCATCAAGCTCCCGGCGGGGGCGCTCTCGGACGTTTTGGGCAAAAAGCGGATGATGCTCCTGGGGTGCCTCTTCTTCGCCGGACCGCCCTTTCTTTATCCCTTCGTGACGGGGCCCCTCGAGCTTCTCCTTTTGCGCTTCCTGCACGGCTTCGCGACGGCCATCTTCTCCCCCGTGGCCTCGGCCTACGTGGCGGACCTCGCCCTGGAGGGCAGGGGGGCGAAGCTCGGCTGGTTCGCCTCGGCGAACGACGTGGGGGCCACGGTGGGGCCGCTGGTCGGCGGGATGGTCCTCTTCTACACCGCGAGCTACAGCGCGACCTATCTTTTGGTGGGGGTTTTGGGCGTCGGGACTTTGCTGATGGTCCTCGTTCTCCCCGAGCCTCCCCGGGCGGAGGAGGAGGCGCCGGGGCAATCCGCCAACCGGTGGCAGAAATTCCGCCAGGGCATCGTGGAGGTTCTCTCGAGCCTCCCCGTGGTCATCGCCTCGGCCTTGGAGGCCATCATGTACGTGGGATACGGGGCCTTCTTGGGGTTTCTTCCCGTGTACGCGAAGGCCGCCGCCTTGAACGACGCCCAGATCGCCATCGTCCTTGGGGCCCAGCTGGGGACGGCGATGGTGGCCAAGCCCCTGGCGGGCTGGGCCTCGGACCGGGCGGGCCGGAAGCCCGTCATCCTGGTCGGGCTCCTGATGTGCGCCGCCTCCTTGCCCCTCATTTTCCGTGCGCAGGGCTTCGCCCCGCTCGTCGTCCTCTCCTGCGCCCTGGGCCTCGG
>CAYMWZ010000099.1:6200-9640 GCA_964394385.1 uncultured Nitrospinaceae bacterium
GGCGGACCTCGTCCGGGCCGGGAGGATGGGCTCGGCCATGGGGGTGTTCGGGACCATCTGGGACATGGGGGAGTCCGCTGGTCCCATCCTGGCGGGCTTTTTCATCGCGCGGATGGGGTACGGGCGCTCCTTCGATCTGATCGCCCTCTTGATGCTCGCGGCGGCGGTCGTCTTCGCCCTCGCCGTGGCGGACCCGGGGGAGAGGAAAGCGCCGACCACCGGTTGATGAATGTCCGTGAATCCGCTTCCCTCCGTGATGATTGAGCAGTAAAAAAAGAAAGCGCATTTCGCGCCGCCGCCGCTGTATGTCGTGGGGGAGATTCCTTTGCGGAGGGAGGAGAGGCTTTAGGATGGTATCCCTTCCCGCGGTCGCGCGTGGCGTCATCCCGGCCATCGGAGCGGCCGTTCTTTTCGGCCTCAGCACGCCGGTGGCGAAGTGGCTCCTTGGAAGCATCTCTCCCGTTCTTCTCGCGGGGCTGCTCTACCTGGGCTCGGGGCTCGGCCTCGGCTTGCTCCTTTTGCTCCGCGGCGCCTCCGGAAGAACGAGCGACCTGCGGGAAGCGCCCCTGCGGCTGCCCGACCTGCCCTGGCTCGCCGGGGTTGTCCTCTGCGGCGGAATGCTGGGTCCGGTTCTTTTGATGGTCGGCCTCGCGGCGACCCCGGCCTCGACCGCCTCGCTCTTGTTGAACCTGGAGGGGGTGCTGACTGCTCTTCTCGCGTGGTTCGTGTTCCGGGAAAACTTTGACCGCCGAATCGCCCTTGGAATGGCGCTCATCACCCTGGGAGGCGTCCTGCTCTCCTGGGAGAGCGCGCCCGAGGCCGGGGGGCTTTGGGGGCCGCTCGCGGTGGCGGGCGCCTGCCTGGCCTGGGGGGTGGACAACAATCTCACGCGGCGCATCTCGGGGGGCGACCCGCTTCAGATCGCCTGCGCCAAAGGGCTCGCCGCCGGTACGGTGAACGCGGGGCTCGCCTTGTGGATCGGGGCCGGGCTTCCTGGCCCGCTATCCCTTTCGTTCTCGCTTGTCGTGGGGTTCTTCGGCTATGGGTTGAGCCTGGCGCTCTTCGTCCTCTCCCTCCGGCACCTGGGAACGGCGCGGACGGGGGCCTACTTCTCCCTCGGCCCCTTCATCGGGTCGGGGGTTTCCCTCGTCGCGCTGCGGGAGCCGGTTTCGGCGGCCTTTCTGCTTGCCGCCGCCCTCATGGGCTGGGGGGTCTGGCTCCATCTGACGGAGCGCCACGAGCACCTGCACGAGCACGAGGAGGCGGGGCACGAGCATTGGCATGACCACGACGAGCACCACCAGCACGCGCATCCTCCCGGCGTTGACCCCCGGGGGCCGCACAGCCACAGGCACCGCCACGAGAGGCTGATCCACAGCCATCCCCACTACCCCGACTTGCACCACCGGCACCGGCATTAGGTGCGTCCCCCTTGCATACCCCTGGCGACGGGTGCGAGGATGTTCTGGCGCTGCCCCCATCACCGCCAACGAGGACCGGGCATGAAGCTCCACGTCGAGTATTGCGAAAGGTGAAACTACCGGCCCCAGTTTGAGCAGTTGGCTCAAGCGCTCAAGAAGAAGTTCCCGAAGCTCCAGATCGCCGGGAACGAGAACGGCAAGTTCCGGATTGGATCCTTCGAGCTCACCCTGGACGGGAAGCTTCTCTTCTCGAAGCTCGATGCCCACCGCTTCCCCACGGCGGAGGAGGCGGCGAAGCTGATCCAGAAGAACGCCTAGTCCGCCGGGCGGAGCGAGGGGGGCGCGATGATCCGGGGCGAAGTGGCCGCGATTCACCTGGCCTCCGTGGGGGGCGAGCCTATGGAGGCGGTGCGGGAGGCGCGCGCCCTGGCCGGGCGGGGGCTCCAGGGGGACCGCTACGCCGAGGGGGCGGGCACCCATCCCGGGGACCTCGGGGGCGGGCGCCAGGTGACCCTCATCGAGGCCGAAGCCATCGAGAGGCTGAGGGAGGAGACGGGGATCGCGCTTGAGCCCGCGGCCAGCCGCCGGAACATCCTGACCCGCGGGGTGCCCCTGAACGAACTGGTGGGGCACGAGTTCCGGGTGGGGGAGGCCCGCCTGCGGGGGGTGGGCCTCTGCGAGCCCTGCGGCTACCTTGAGCGCAAGACCGCCCGGGGGGTCCTGCGGGGCCTCCTCGGCCGGGGGGGCCTGCGCGCCGTGGTCCTCTCGGGGGGGACGATCCGGCTGGGAGACCCCGTCGAAGCGGTGGGCGAGAGGGAGAGCCGGCGTGTGGCAGGGTGAGGTGGTCTCGGTTCACGTCGCGCCCGCGGCGGGGGCGCCCATGAAGACGCTCGACATCGCGTGCGCCCTCCCGGGCAGGGGGCTCGAGGGGGATCGCTACGCCGAGGAGGTCGGCACCTACTCGAAGCGGCTGGGGGCCCAGCGCCAGGTGACCCTCATCGAGGCCGAGGTCCTGGAGCGGATCCGGGCCGATCACGGGATCGACCTGGCCCCCGGGTCGTGCCGCCGCAACATCGTCACGCGGGGGGTTCCCCTGGGCCATCTGGTGGGCAAGCGCTTCCGGGTGGGGGAGGCCACCCTGCGCGGGGTGCGCCTGAACGAGCCCTGCATGTATTTCGAAAACCTGGTCGGCCTCAAGGGGGTCATGGAGGCCCTCCTCCACCGCTCGGGCCTGAACGCCGAGGTGCTGGAGGGAGGGGCCATCCGCCCCGGCGACGCGGTGCGGGCAGAGTAGGCGCCGGGCCGTTTCTCGGATTCATTCTCCGGAAATCGCGATCATGGGTTTTCCTCTCCTCCAGGTGGACGCCTTCACCGACGTCCCTTTTGCCGGCAACCCGGCGGCCGTGTGCCTGCTCCCCGCCCCGGCCGAGGCGGGGTGGATGCAGCGGGTGGCGCGGGAGATGAATCTCTCCGAGACGGCCTTCCTGGTGAAGCAGGAGGACGGCTGGGGGCTCCGCTGGTTCACCCCGGCGGTGGAGGTGGCGCTGTGCGGCCACGCCACCCTGGCGAGCGCGCACGTCCTCTGGGAGGAGGGGCGCCTCGGGCCCGCCGAGCCCGCGCGCTTCCACACCCAGAGCGGCCTGCTCGCCTGCGAGCGGCGGGGCGGTTGGATCGAGATGGACTTTCCCGCCATGCCCGAGAAGGGCGCGGCTCCTCCCGAGCGGCTCACCGAGGCCCTGGGGGTCACCCCTCGCTACGTGGGCAAGAACGCCTTTGACTATCTGGTCGAAGTGGACTCCGAGGACACCCTCCGCTCCCTCCAGCCCGACCACGCCCTCCTCAAGACCCTCCCCGTCCGGGGGGTGATCGTCACCAGCCGCTCCGCGGATCCGCGGTACGATTTCGTCTCCCGCTTCTTCGCGCCGGGGTCGGGGATCGAGGAGGACCCCGTGACGGGCTCGGCCCACTGCTGCCTCGCGCCCTTCTGGGGCAGGCGGCTGAAGAAAAGGGAGATGCTCG
>CAYMWZ010000100.1:0-9320 GCA_964394385.1 uncultured Nitrospinaceae bacterium
GCGCAGGCACATGGTACGAGACCTGGATGCGGCCGGGACCACGATCTATCTGGCCGGGGTGACGGCCGCCCCCGTCTACCACCGCCACCCCCACCGGCCCGAGGAGTTCGACGCCATGCCCCGGGACATGGGGGGCCAGGCCCGCGCCGCCCTGGAGAACCTGAAGAGGAGCGTCGAGGCGGCGGGCGGGAGCCTCGCCGACGTGGTGACGGCGAACCGCTACGTGACGGACCTCTCGGACCAGGACGCCTTGAACCGGGCCTGGGGGGAGTTTTTCGGGGACCACAAGCCCACCACCACGACGGTTCAGGTGGTCAGGCTGGCCACCGACCCCCGGTGCCTGGTCGAGATCAACGCCGTGGCCGTGGTCGGCTGAGGCGGATCGCGGGGGCGCTCTTTGGGCCGGCCCGGCGCCGGCCTTGTCACGCCCCGGGGGCTTTGCTAGCATCGTCCTGGCGACGCGGACCGCCCCCATTTCCCTGAAAATCCTCAGCCTATGGCCCGTCGAGCGAGGGATCCCGAAGCCCGAATCCAAGCCCTGGAGAGACATCTTGGGGAGAACCCGGCCTCGCCCGCGTTTTTCCCCCTTGCCTCCCTGGTGTGGGAGAAGGGGGAGGCGAACCGGGCCGAGGAGCTGTTGAGGAAGGGCCTCGAAGCCCATCCCGCCTACGCCGCCCCGCGCGTTCTGCTCGGGGAGATCCTCATCGCCAAGGATCAGGCCAAGGAAGCGGCCGCCCTCCTCGAGCAGGCGGTCCAGAGCGCGCCCTGGAACCTCGCCGGGCAGCGCCTCCTCGCCGAGTGCCACCGCCGTGCGGGCGATGAGGCCGCCGCCCGCCGCGCCCTCCGCCTCATCGGCATGTTCGACCCCTCCGACGAACTGGCGCGCGGCGCCCTCGAGGATGCTCCCCCGGCGGCGGCCGCCCCCCCGAAGGCCGTCCCCCCCCCTCCCGGCGCCGTCCCGACGCCCTCCTTGGCCGAGCTCTACGTCTCTCAGGGGCACCTCAAGCAGGCCGCCGGCATCTACCGGCAGCTCCTGAAGGAAGAACCCGGAAACCGGGAGTGGGCCCAAAAGCTCGCCCTCTTGGAGCAGAAGATGGCGGGGGCGGCCGAGGAGGCCCCTCCCGCGGCCGGGCCCAAGGCGGGGCCCGCGGAGGACATGGAGCTGGAGGCTCTGCTGGGACAGGCGGAGGCGGCCGAGGCGGAGGCTGGCGCGGCGCCCGCGGAGGCGGCTCCCGAGAGGGCCGCGCCGCCCGCCAACGATTTGGATCTCGAATCCTTGCTGGCGGACGTGGAGGAGGTTGGGGCGCCCGCCGAATCCGCCGCCCCGCAGGAGGTGGCGGGAGAGGATTTCCTTGAGGCGGCCGAGGCGGAGCCCGAGGGCGGGGCACCCGGCGAGGCCGCGGCGGAACTGGATGATTTGGATCTGGAGGCGTTCCTCTCGGAGGAAGCCGGGGCGCCCCAGCCGGCCGCCCCCGGGGGCGGAGCGGAGGGGGAGTCTCCTCCCGCCACCCTGATGGATGAGGAGGAGATGGAGGCGCTGCTGGAGCTCGAGGAGGAGGCCGGGGCCGGGGCGGCGGCAGAGGAGGAGGTCGATCTGCTCTCCGAGGCGGAGTTGGCCGAGGCGCCCCCGGCAGAGCCCCCCGAGGGAGAGGCCGGGTCGCCACCGGCCGAGTTGGACCTTGAGGAGGCCGACCTCGGGGCGTTCGAGGAGATCGGGGAGGAGGGGGCCTCCCGCCCCGCTCTCCCCGAGGAGGCGCTTGAGGAGGCGGTCCCCGCGGAGGAGTTGCAAGAGCTCCCGCCTTCCGAGGGAGAGGTCGCCCCGGTCTTGAAGGAGCTCATCCGCCTCTACGTGAGCGAGGGGAATCTCGAACAAGCTCTTGACCTCTGCCGCAAGGCGTCGGGGCTGGGGGAGGGCGGGCTGGCCGCGCTCATCGGGGACCTCGAGCAGGAGCTCGCCGGGTCCGCGCCCGGCCGCTTGCAGGGGCGCCCCGGAGACGCTAAGGATGGTGCGGCGCAGCCCCTCGCGGTTTCTCCTGCCGAAGTGATCCGCCGCCTGGAGGGCTGGCTTGAGACCCTTCGGCGGCGGAAGATGAGGGCGGCGGCCGGCTCACGGGGAGGGGCGGGCGGGTGATGGGCGCGGGCGGGGCCGGCTCCGGTAAGGCGGGTTCCTCGCCGCCCTCTTTCTCCGAGAGCGCGACGGGCATGATCCAGGGAGTCAAACCGCGGTCGGCGAAGGCGGCGGGCGGGAGCCGGCTCGACGAGATGCCGGTCGAGGACCTTTGCGTCCACACGATCCGCGCCCTGGCGATGGACGCGGTGCAAAAGGCGAACTCCGGCCATCCGGGCACGCCGATGGCCCTGGCCCCGATCGCCTACCTCCTCTGGACGAGGTTCCTGCGCTAC
Source organism: uncultured Nitrospinaceae bacterium (assembly GCA_964394385.1). Taxonomy (GTDB): domain Bacteria; phylum UBA8248; class UBA8248; order UBA8248; family UBA8248; genus CAYMWZ01. The sequence goes on from CAYMWZ010000100.1 coordinate 2,404, forward strand.
AATCCCAAGAACCCCGCCTGGTTCAACCGCGACCGCTTCGTGCTCTCCTGCGGCCACGCCTCCATGCTGCTCTACGCGGTGCTTCACCTCACGGGCTACGACTTGCCCCTGGACGAGATCGTCCGGTTCCGCCAGTGGGAGAGCCAGACGCCGGGGCACCCCGAGCGCAGCCTCACGCCCGGGGTCGAGACCACGACCGGGCCCCTCGGCCAGGGCTTCATGAACGCGGTCGGGATGGCCATGGCGGAGGCTCACCTGGCGGCCCTGTTCAACCGCGAAGGGCACGAGGTGGTGGACCATCACACCTATGTGATCATGAGCGACGGCGACCTCATGGAGGGCGCCTCCCACGAGGCGGCCTCGCTCGCGGGCCACTTGGGCCTGGGGAAGTTGATCTGCATCTACGATGACAACCACATCACCATCGATGGCAGCACCGACCTCGCCTACTCGGACGACGTGGCCTCCCGCTTCGCGGGCTACCACTGGCACGTCCAGAACCTGGGGGAGAAATCCGAGGACCTCGCCGCCCTCGCGGCGGCCGTCGAGAGCGCCCGCCGGGAGCGGGAGCGCCCCTCCCTCGTCATCGTCCGCTCCCACATCGGGTACGGCTCGCCCAATCTCCAGGACAAGGCCGAGGCCCACGGCGCCCCCCTCGGCGAGGAGGAGGTGAGGCGCACCAAGGGGGTCTACGGGTGGCCCGAGGAGGAGCACTTCCTGGTCCCCGAGCGCGCGAGGGCGCACATGGGCCAGGCGGTCGAGCGCGGAGGGCGGCTGGAGGAGGCCTGGCGCGAGAAACTCGCCGCCTACAAGAAGGCGCATCCGGAGCCCGCCGCGGGCTTCGAGGCCGCCCTGGCCGGGAAGCCGCCGGCGGGCTGGGAGGCGGCCATCCCCTCGTTCAAGCCCGGGGAGGGCCCGATGGCGACCCGCGCGGCGTCGGGGAGGGTGCTAAACAGCCTGGCCGGGGTCCTCCCCTGGCTGATGGGGGGAAGCGCCGACCTCGCTCCCTCGAACAACTCCCTCATCAAGGGCTCGGGCGACTTTCAAAAGGGCCGCTACGGCAATCGGAACGTCCGCTGGGGGGTGCGCGAGCACCTCATGTGCGCCGCCTCCTCCGGGATGGCGCTCCACGGCGGCGTGCGGCCCTACGCGGCGACCTTTTTCATCTTCACCGACTACGCCCGCCCGGCCATCCGGCTCGCGGCCTTGATGGGGCTGCCGGTCATCTACGTGATGACCCACGACTCCATCGGGCTCGGGGAGGATGGGCCCACGCACCAGCCCATCGAGCACCTGGCCTCCCTTCGCGCCATGCCCGGCCTGTGTCTCATCCGGCCCGCCGACGCCAACGAGGTGGCCTGCGCCTGGCGGGCGGCCGTCGAGCGCAGCGACGGGCCGACCATGCTGGTCCTGACCCGCCAGGCCCTCCCGATCGTCGACCGCGCGAAGACGGCGGGCGCGGAGGGCCTCCTGCGGGGCGCCTACGTCCTCTCCGGGGAGCGGGGGCGGGAGCCTGACATCGTGCTCGTCGGGACGGGTTCGGAGGTCGCGCTCGTCCTCGAGGCGCAGGGGAAGCTCACCGACCTGGGCGTCGACGCCCGGGTGGTGAGCATGCCGAGCTGGGAGCTGTTCCGGGCGCAGCCGGGGGCATACCGCGACAGTGTGTTTCCGCCCCGCGCGCGGGCCCGCCTCGCCGTCGAAGCGGGCTCGCCCATGGGGTGGCACGAGTGGGTGGGGGAGGCGGGCGAAGTGATCGGCATCAACCGCTACGGGGCGAGCGCGCCGGCCAAGGAGAACTTCAGGCGGTTTGGCTTCACCGTCGAGAACGTCGTCGAGCGCGCGAGAAAGCTCCTCGCGCGCTAGCCCGCCCCGGGCCCTCTCTTCCGCCTCGCCGCCTGGGCGTTCCTGCGCCATGATTCGTCTGACCGAGGTCTGGAAGCGCTACGAAGAAGGGGGCTTCGCCCTCCAGGAGGTGGGTCTCCACATCCCGCGGGGCGAGTTCGTCTTCATCACGGGCCCCAGCGGCGCGGGGAAGACGACGCTGCTCTCCCTCCTCTACGGCGCCGAGTCGGCCGACCGGGGCCAGATCTTCATCGCGGGCCGCAACATCACCCGGCTGCGCCGGAGGGATCTGCCCCACCTGCGGCGCGGGATCGGCGTCGTGTTCCAGGATTTCAAGCTGCTGCCGCGGCGGACGGTGTTCGACAACATCGCCTTCTGCCAGCGGTCCATCGGGGTGCCCGCCCGGGAGGCGCGGCGCCGCGTCTACGGGGTCTTGAAGCTGGTGGGCCTCGCCGCCAAGCGCGACATGTTCCCGCGCCTCTTGTCGGGAGGGGAGCAACAGCGGGCGGCGATCGCCCGCGCGCTGGTCAACCGCCCCCCCCTCCTCATCGCCGACGAGCCCACCGGGAACCTCGACGAGAAGATGGCGCGCGAGGTGATGGACCTGTTTTGCGCGATCAACCGCATGGCGACGACGGTGGTCGTCGCCACTCACGACCGCTCCCTCATCGAGTACGTCGGCAGGCGCGCAGTCCGCCTTGAGCACGGCCAAATCGTGGACGGTGCCTCGTGATCCGGTGGCTGCTGAGCTTCCCCTATTTTTTGCGGGAAGCCCTTAAGGGCATGCGCGAGAGCGCCGGGGTCCCGTTCATCGCGGTGGGGATCACCACCATCAGCCTCATCTTCCTGGGCGCGCTGTGGATCGTGCGCCTGAACGTCTCGGACCTCATCGTGACTTGGCGCGAGCGCTTTCAGCTCACCATTTTTCTCGCCGAGGGCGCCTCGCCCGAGCAGCGGGAGGCTCTGCGGAGGGTGGTCTCGGGCGCGCAGGCCGTTCAGCGCGTCGAGGAGGTCAGCCCGGAACGGGCGGTCGAGGAGTTCCGCGGCTGGCTCGGCCCTGACGCCGACCTCCTGGAGGGGTTCGACGGGAATTTTCTGCCCGCTTCGATCCGGGTGATCCTCAAGCCGGATCGGCGCGATCTGGCCCACGTCGAGTCGTTGATGGCGCAGGTCCGCCTGATGCCGGGGGTCGAGCGGACGCGGAACGACCTGGCCTGGCTGAGGAGGCTGGAGGGGGCCATCCGTCTGGTGGACGTGGCCGCCTGGACCCTCTCCGGGCTGTTGGGGCTGGGCGTGGTCTTCATCATCGGCAACACGATTCGGCTCACGCTCTTCGCCCGCAAAGACGACATCGAGATCATGCACTTGGTGGGGGCGACCGACATCTTCCTCAAGACGCCCTACGTGGCCGAGGGGGTCTTGTGCGGCGCCCTGGGGGGCGCTCTCTCCGTCCTCGCCCTCTGGGGCTTGTTCTACGGGGTGTTTCTGCCTCTGGCTGGGCGCTACGCGGGCGAGGAGTTTGCCATGAGTGCGGGGGGGTGGTCCCTGGCGCTTGGCCTCCTGGGGACGGGGGCGGCGCTGGGCTTCTTGGGCAGCGCCTTCTCGGTGCGCCACTTTCTTCGGGGCACGCGGTGAGGGGAGGAGGGGCCGTTTCCCGGGCTGGCGCGGGGCGGGCCGGCGTTCCAATTGCTGGGCGCCCGTTTTTCGCGGTAGGATGTGTCTTTGCCGCCTTGGTGGCGGCATGCGGGACGGCTGGAGGCCCTCCACCCGCCCAGGCGGCCGAAGCCGGCAGGGAGAAGGCGCTCGCCGAAATCGATCAGGAGATCCGCCGCCGGGAGGAGAGGCTCCGCTCCCTGGAGGCGCGCATCGCCGGCGAGCGGGACCGGGAGGCGCGGGAGCGCCGCCAGACCGAGTCGATTCTCGGGAAGCTGGACGATCTCGCCGCCCGCTTGGCCCTCGAGGATGAGGGTCTTCGCGTGCTGGACCAGCGCCTCAGGCGCTCGGAGATCCAGCTGGGGCTCGTCCGGGGGCGGATGAAGGGCCTGCGGCTGGAGCAGGAAAGCCTCAGGGGGAGGCTCCGGCACAGGCTCCGGCAACTGTACATGGGAGGGCCGGCGGCCACCGTGCGGCTCCTCATCATGTCGCGCTCGGTCGAGGACGTTCTCACCCGGTGGTCGCTCGCGACCATGCTCGCTCGCTACGATTGGCGCCTGATCGAGGGCTATCGGAGGAGCGAGCGGAAGCTTCGGGAGCTGGAGGCGGTGGCCGAGGCCGAGGTGGAGCGCCGCGCTGCTCTGCTGGCGCGCCAAGCGGAGGCCAAGAAGCGGATCGCCCTCCTCTACAACCGGCGCTCCGGGCAACTGGATGAGCTGGAGAAGGACAAAGCCAAGGGCCGGCGGCTTCTGCGGGAGATGGAGGAGGCGCGCGACGCGCTGCGGGACGCCATCGCCTCCCTCCTCCTCGCGCGCGAGGCGCCCCCGGACGCGTCCTCGTTCGGGAGCCTGGAGGGCCGGCTGCCCTGGCCCGTGGAGGGCCGCCCCCTCCCGGGGGAGGTGGAGAGCCGGGGCGGCCGCGGGCTCCGCATCCAGGCCCCCGAGGGCGCTCCCATCCGCCCGGTGGCGGCGGGGGAGATCGTCTTCGCCGATTGGGTGCGGGGCTATGGGCACCTGCTGGTGCTCCGCCACGGGGGAGGGATTTATACCGTGTACGGGGGAGCGGGGGATGTGTTCGTGAGGAAGGGCCAAATGGTGAGTGGGAGCGAGGTGATCGCCCGCGTGGGGACGACGGATGCGCTGGGCGGCGCGGCGCTCTACTTTGAGATTCGAAAGGGTTCCATCCCATTGGACCCGCTTCGGTGGCTTTCGCCCCGGCCCTGAGCGCAACCGGCCGGGGGGGATTTCACCCCAAGGAGAGGGAAGCATGTTGAAGAGAGGCGCGTTGAGCGGATGGCTGGTGTGGCTGGCCGCGGTGGGGGTCATGGCCGCTGGCCTGGCGGCGAGCCCGCTCGGGATCACGGCCGCCCGGGAAGACTCCGCGTATTCTGAGCTGCGCACCTTCACCGAGGTGCTCAGCCTCGTGGAGGAGAACTACGTCAATCAGATCGAGCCGAAGAAGCTCATCCAGGGCGCCATCCACGGCATGCTCCGCACGCTCGATCCGCACACGAGCTACCTCTCCCCCGAGTTTTTCAAGGAGATGCAGGTCGAGACCACGGGCCGGTTCGGCGGCCTCGGAATCGAGATCACCGTCCGGGACGACGTGCTGACCGTGGTCACCCCCATCGAGGACACCCCGGCGTTCCGGGCGGGCGTGAAGGCGGGCGATCAGATCATCCAGGTGGAAGGCGAGGGCACGAGGGACATGAACCTGCAGGACGCCGTCCGGCGGCTGCGGGGGGAGCCCGGCACGCAGGTGCGGATCACCGTCCGCCGCAAGGGCGTGGAGAAGCCCCTGGAGTTCACCATCACCCGCGAAATCATCCGCATCAAGAGCGTCCGAAGCCGGATGCTCCCTGAGCAGATCGCCTACATCCGGGTCCGCAGCTTCCAGGGCACGACGGCCAACGAGATCCGCGAGGCGCTGAGCGCACTTATGGCGCAAAAGGCGCGCGGGCTGGTCCTGGACCTGCGCAACAACCCCGGCGGGCTGCTCTCACAGGCGATCGCCGTCTCGGACATTTTTCTTCAGCCGGGCAAGCTCATCGTCTACACCAAGGGGCGGATGGAGAACCAGCAGCAGCGCTTCACCTCCTCCGAGCGGGGCATGGGGTCGGAGGTTTCCATGATCGTGCTGGTCAACGCGGGGAGCGCCAGCGCCTCCGAGATCGTCGCGGGTGCCCTTCAGGATCTGGGCCGCGCCCCCGTCCTGGGCGAGAAAACCTTCGGCAAGGGGTCGGTCCAGACCATCGTGCCCCTCTCGGACGGCTCGGGCCTCCGCCTGACGACCGCCCTCTACTACACGCCCAAGGGGCGGCTCATCCAGGGGGAGGGCATCGAGCCCGACATCAAGGTGGCCTCCGAGGCGGCCCTTCCGCCCGGCGTCGAGGTCTTGAGGGAAAAGGATCTGCCGCGCCACCTCCCCAGCGAGGAGGAATTGAAGGGCGGGGCCGGGAAGCCCGCCACCCCCGCCCCGCCGGTTCGCGCCCCCCAGCTGCCCACCGGGGAGGAGAAGGACGTTCAGCTTGATCGCGCCGTGGAGCATCTGAAAAAAATTCTCCTCGCCAAGGAGAAAAAAGGGATCGGGGCCTGAGGTCTCCTCTTTCGTTCCGCCCCCGCGCCTGCGCCCTCCGAGGGGGGTGAGGGGCGGGGGCGGAAAGTCCGCTGAGCCTATCCGCCCGATAAGCGCCGGGCATGCCTCGAATCAAAATTCCTCGCCCAGGCTGCCTCTCCGCTGACGAAGGGCAGGCCGCGCCGCGCATCCGCGAGTCGGGGGCGAGGATCGTCCCGCCCGGGGAGCCGGCGGAGTAGGCCCCGGGGGATCGGGAGGGAGTGGATTGCACGTCCTGGGGGTGGAGACGAGCTGCGACGAGACGGCGGCCGCGGTGGTGCGCTTTGAGGCGGCCGGGGGCGCCCGGGCGGAATCCTGCCCAAGCGTCCTCTCCAGCGTGGTTGCCACCCAGGCGGACCTCCACGGGCGCTTCGGCGGGGTGGTGCCCGAGCTGGCCTCGAGGCGACACGTCGAGACGATTGAGCCCATCCTGCGGGCCGCCCTGGAGGAGGCGTCGGTTCCGCTGGAGGCGATCGGGGCCCTCGCCGTCACCCGGGGGCCGGGCCTGGTCACCGCCCTCCTCGTGGGCCTCTCGGCTGCCAAGGCGCTGGCCTGGAGCCGGGGCCTCCCCCTCGTGGGGGTGCACCACCTGGACGGCCACCTCCATTCGCTCTTTCTCGAAAATCCCCCCGCCGGCGGGGGGGAGCCGGCCCCGGGGGCGGCGGGAGGGCCTCCTCCGTTTCCGCACCTGGGCTTGGTCGTCTCGGGCGGCCACACGGATTTCTACCGGGTCGAGGACCACGGCCGGGTGAGGCACCTGGGCGGGACCCTCGACGACGCGGTGGGGGAGGCCTACGATAAGGTGGCCG
>CAYMWZ010000101.1:0-3689 GCA_964394385.1 uncultured Nitrospinaceae bacterium
GCTCTACGTGGCGGACGAGGCCTTCCTGTGCGGGTCGGGGGAGGAGGTGACCCCCATCGTCTCGGTCGACCGCATCGCCGTCGGGGACGGCCGCCCCGGCCCCCTCACGCGCAGGCTCCAGGGGCTCTTCTTCCAGGCGGTGCGCGGCGAGGACGAGGGCTACGAGAAGGATCTGACGCCGGTCTACTGAGCCGGGGCGCCCCGCCTCGGTGTCACGGCCTCGGGGGGGTCTCCGGGCCGGGGGGCTTCTCGCACACCCTGCACTGGGCGGCGGGCATGTTCTCCCGGGCCTTGGCGCAGGCTTCCTTGGTGTCGTAGGGGCCCAGGACCATCCCGCTCGGGAAGTAGAGGCAGAGGTTGGCCGAGACGACGGGCTTCTTCTCCTCCTCCGAGCAGCCGGCCAGGAGGAGAAACGGGAGGGCAAGGGCGGCCATCCTGAGCGTCCAACCGCTACGGCCTGGCATGAAACGCGATCCTCCTTTTGGCGCTCCCCGGCGCCCGCTCAGCCCAGGTGGCGGAAGACCTCCCCCACGACCGCCATCCCCCGCTCGATGGTCTTCTCGTCCACCGAGTAGGTGAAGCGCAGGTGGCCCTCCCCCGCCTCGCCGAACTCCGAGCCGCTGCGCGCGGCCACCCCCGCCTCCCAGAGGCGCTTGTGCACCTCCTTGGAGGGAAGGGGGTACTCGTAGCGGCAGTAGAGATAAAACCCTCCCTGGGGGTCGACGGGGCGCAGGCCGGCGACCCCCCGCGCGAGCCGGTGCATGAGGCTCCCCCGCCTGTGGTACTCGACCCCCATCTCGGCCACGCAATCCTGGGGCCCGCGCAGGGCGGCGGCGCCCGCGCGCTGGACGAAGGTGCAGATGGGGCCGTTGATGGAGCGGTGGACACCGAAGAGGAGCCGGGCGAGGTCCGGCGGGGCGACCAGGTAGCCCAGCCGCCAGCCCGTCATGGAGTAGGTCTTGGAGAAGGTGTTGAGCAGGATGAGCCGGTCGCGGTGCCCCTTGAAGGAGAGGAGCGGGACGTGGCTGTAGCCCGGCTGGAGGATCTTCTCGTAGGCCTCGTCCGAGACCAGGAGCAGGTCCTTCTCGGCGCAGAGGCCCGCGAGGGCCTCCAGCTCGCCGCGGCGGTAGACCACCCCGGTCGGGTTGTTCGGGTTGTTCACCAGGACGAGCCGGGTGCGGGGGGTGACAGCGGCGCGCACGGCCTCGACGTCGATGTGGTACTCGGCGTCGTGGGGGACCATGACGGGGACGGCCCCCAGCTGCCTCACCACGTGGGCGTAGAGGGAGAACGTGGGGTCGAGGAGGATCGCCTCGTCCCCCGGGTCGAGGAACGCCGTCATGACGGTGTAGATGCCCGAGCTTGCGCCGTTCGTGGCGAAGACGTCGTCGGGGGAGTAGGAGGCGCCCGCCTCCCGCTCGACGGTCTCGCACACGGCCCGGAGGAACTCCGGGTCCCCCTGGCCCGGGGCGTAGCCGGTGAGGCCGTCGTCCAGGGCCCGCTTCGCCGCCTCGCGGATGTGGGCGGGGGTGGGGAAGGAGGGCGTCCCCGAATCCAGCCGGACCATCCCCGCCGGCCGCTTCGCGGTCATGTGCGCCGCGCGCTCGCCGCCTGAGGTCTCCTGGACGTATTTCGCGATGTGGCGCATGCGGCAATGGCTCCTGCCGGGAGAAAATGCCGGCCGATTATAGCCTCTCCCCCGCGCTGGGGCCAGCGCGGAGGCCTCAGCCGCGCGTGATGACCACCTTGCCGAACTGGCGCCCCGCCTCGACGTAGCGGATCGCCTCCCGGAACCGCGGCAGGGGGAAGGTCCGGTCGATGTGGGGCCGGATCCTCCCGCGGTCGACGAGGTCCATGGCGGCCCGGAACTCGTCCGGGGTGGCCATGGTGGAGGTGAGGATGGCCACCTGCTTGAAGTAGATCTCCCGCAGGTTGACCTCCGGGATGACGTGGCCGGCGGCCCCGCCCACCAGGGTGATGCGCCCGTTCAGGGCGACGCACTGGGCGCTCGCCGCGAAGGTGGGCGCCCCCACGTTGTCCACCACGACGTCGGCCCCCCGGCCCCCCGTGGCCTCCCGGACGGCGCGGACGACGTCCTCCCGCCGGTGGTTGATGCACACCTCGGCCCCAAAGCTCCTGGCGGCCTCGAGCTTCCTGTCCTCCGAGGAGGTGACGATCGGGCGCGCGCCCGCGAGGGCGGCGAGCTGGAGGCAGAAGAACATCACGCCCCCGCCCACCCCGTGGATGAGGACGGTCTCCCCCGCGCGCAGCCCCGCGCGGCCGATGAGCTGGCGGTAGGCCGTGCACAGGGCGAGGGGGATCGAGGCGGCCTCCTCGAAGGAGAGCCGCTCCGGCTTGGGGCGGAAGTTGCGGGCGGGCAGCACGATGTACTCGGCGTGCGTCCCCTCGCGGTGGATCCCCACGATCCCGAAGCCGGGCCGGGTGGGGTCCCCCAGGTTGGGGTCGATGACGACCTCGGCCCCGATCCCAAGGTCCGCGCCCTCGCCCGCGGCGTCCACCACCCCCGCCCCGTCGGCCCCCATGGTGTGGGGCCTCGGGTGCTGGAACATGGAGGGGGTGCACTGGTAGATGTCGGTGTGGTTGATGGCCGAGGCGAGGAGCTTGACGCGCGCCTCGCCGGGGCCCGGCTCGGGGGTGGGCACCTCGCCGTAGCGGAGCCCCTCGATCCCCGCCGCTCCCTGGACCGTGATCGCCTTCATCTTCTCTCCTCAGGATGGCCGGGCCGCCCGGCGCCTCACCATGTCCCGATTCCCGCCGGAGGGGCACGGCCCGGGCCTGGAATCCCGCCAGGGCGGAGGGTAGAGTGTCCTCGGGCCGCAGGCAAACGAGAGAGGGAAGGGGCGGACTGACGGGAGGAGGCGCCCATGCCCATCGCGCTCAAGGACATCTGGGACTTCCACACCGATCTCCGCTGGATGGTGAATCTCCCGCCCGAGCGCGCCTACTTGAAGGAGCAGATCGACCTCCCCACCGCGCAGCGCCTGGGCGGGGTGTTCAGCGCCGCCGGGCGCAAGGCGGGCGCCCCCCAGGCCGAGCAGCTCAGGCTCCTCGAGGCGGACGTGCGGCTCATCCGCCAGACGCCCGGGATGACGGTGGTGCTTCGGGCCGCCGACCTGAACGGGGCGGGCCGGCAGGTCCTCCACGCCGAGGGGGTTTACTTCATCGAGCGGGCGGAGGATCTCGGGCTCCTCGACCGCCTCTGGGAGGAGGGCTTCCGCAGCCTCGCCCCCATGTACAACGAGGACAGCGCCCTGGGGGGCGGCGCCATGGGGGACCCCGCCCGGGGGCTCACCCCCCTGGGCCGCGACCTCGCCCTCCTGGCGTGGGAGCGGGGCTTTCTCCTCGACTGCGCCCACGCGAACCACAAGACGAAGACGGATCTCATCGACCTCGCCCTCGTGACGGGAAATCCCGTCCACTACTCCCACGGGCACCTGGACGAGCCCGCGGTGTCCCGCTTCGGGGAGCGGGGCCTGCCCCGCGGCGAGGCCAGGAGGCTCCTCGAGACGGGCGGCATCGTCGGCCTCTCCCCGCATCCGGGCTTCCTCGCCACCTTCGACCGCCACCTGGAGGAGATCGGCTTCCTGGCCGAGGCCGCCCCCGGCCAGGTGGCCCTCGGAAGCGACTTCGCCGGCACTAACACCCCCGGCCCCGCCGGGAACCGCCTC
>CAYMWZ010000101.1:3699-8989 GCA_964394385.1 uncultured Nitrospinaceae bacterium
GAAGATCCACGGGGAGGATTTTGCGCGCGCCTACTGCGGCGGGACGCTCAAGGCCTGCCTGGAGCGCACCCTCCCCTGAGCGGGGCCGCCGCGTTGACGCTCCCGATGCCCGGATGGTAGCTATCCCTTCCGCCGCAACCCGAGCCCTGGCGCCGCCGCTCCCGAGGGAGGGGCGTCTGCGCGGAGATCATCGTGGCGCGCCTTCTGGAGCATGACTCCCTCGACCTGCTCCGCCACCACGGCGTGCCCGTGCCGGCCTACGCGGTGGCCGAGACCCCCGGGGAGGCGGCCTCCGCCCTCGCCCGCCTGGGAGGGCGGGCGGTGCTCAAGGCCCTCGTCCCGGCGGGGCGGCGCGGCAAGGCGGGAGCGGTCCAGGCCGTCTCCTCGCCGGAGGAGGCCCGCTCCCAGGCGGAGCGCATCCTTCGCATGAGGGTCGGGCACTTCCCCGTCCGGCGCCTGATCGCCATGGAGGCGCTCGACATCCGGCGGGAGCTCTTTCTCTCCGTCACCTTTGACCCCCGCCACAAGAGCCCCCTGGTCCTCTTCTGCGCCGAGGGAGGGGTGGAGGTCGAGGAGATCGCGGCCGAGCGCCCCGAGAAGCTTCTGGAGCTTCCCGTGGACATCACCCGGGGGCTCGCCGCGCACCAGGCCGCCGGCCTGGCCGGTCGGGCCGGCCTGGCCCGCCCGCTCGCCCTGGCGTGCGGGCGCGCCATGTGCGCCCTCTACGATCTCTTCCGCGCCCGCGACTGCCGGATGGTGGAGGTGAATCCCCTGGCCGAGATCGAGGGCGGCCGCCTCGTCGCCGCCTCGGGGGTGGTGGACCTGGACGAGCAGGCCCTCTACCGCCAGCCCGACCTGGCCGGGAGGCTGGGCGATGAGGAGGGCAACGGCTGGCGGCCCCTGACGCCGCTCGAGCGCGAGATGCGCGCCATCGACGCCGCCGACCCCCACGTGGGGGCGATCCGCTTCGGCGAGATGGAGGGGGACATCGGCTTCATGGTCTCGGGCGGGGGCTACGGCTTGACGGCCCTGGGCCAGCTGCTCAAGGAGGGCGGGCGGCCCGCCTGCACCTTCGACATCACCCCCGGCCGCTTCGAGGAGAAGATGTACCGCGCGGTCAAGGCGGTCCTCCGGAAGCCCGGCCTCAAGGGCCTCGTCCTGGCCGGCAACGTGAGCAACTTCGCCCGGGTGGACATCCGGGTGGCGGGCATCGTCCGGGCGCTCAAGGAGGCGGACCTCGACTTCGGGAAATTCCCGGTCGTCATCCGCTACGCGGGCCCGGGCGCCGAGGAGGCGCGCCGCCTGATCGCCCAGGTGCCGGGGGTGGAGTGGCACGAGGAGGATTTCTCGCTGGAGGACCTCTGCCGGCGGATCGTCGAGCGGGCCTACGGGAGGGCGGGGCGGTGAGCATCCTCCTGGACGGCGAGACGCGCGTCCTCGTCCAGGGGGCGACGGGGGCGGAGGCCCGCCGCCTCATCCCCACCATGCGGGCCTACGGCACGCGCGTCGTCGCCGGGGTCTCCCCGGGCAAGGGGGGGGAGCGGGTGGAGGGGGTGCCCGTCTACGACACGGTGGCGGCCGCCCGGCGCGCGCACGGCGTGGACTACTCGGTCCTCTTCACCCCGGCGCGCTTCACCAAGGAGGCGGCGCTCGAGGCCATCGAGGCGGGGGTGCCGGTGGTCCACATCCTGGCCGAGGGGGTCCCCCACCACGACGCCTGCGAGGTGGTCACCCGCGCCCGGGCGGCGGGCGTCTTCGTCATCGGGCCCAACAGCCAGGGGATGCTGAGCCCGGGCAAGGCCAAGGTGGGCGGCACGGGGGGGGAGGTGCCCGACCTCATGTTCCGCCCGGGGCCCGTGGGGGTGGTGAGCCGGAGCGGGGGGATGGGGGCCGAGATCTGCCTCTTCTTGACGCGCGCCGGGATCGGGCAGACGACCTACGTCGCCATCGGGGGCGACCTCATCATCGGCGCGGCCTTCGTCGAGATGCTCGCGCTCTTCGAGCAGGACCCCGAGACCCGCTGCGTTGTGATGTTCGGGGAGCCGGGGACGGGGCGGGAGGAGGAGGCGGCCGAGTTCATCGCCCGGGGGGGTTTCACCAAGCCCCTCGTGGCCATGATCCCGGGGGAGTTTTTGGAGACCTCCCCCACCCCCGCCGCCGTGAGCCACACGGGGGCCCTGATCGAGCGCGGGGTCGGCGCCCCCTCGCAGAAGAAAAAGCGCCTGCGCGAGGCGGGGGCGTATGTGGCCGAGAGCTTTTCCGACATCGTGCCGCTGGTCAGGCGGGCGCTGGGGGGGGCCGAGGGCCGCTGAGGCCGCCGGGTTCGAGCCGCGCCTTCGCCGCCCCGCGCTCGCCCCCGGGGCGCCCTACCGCTGGGCGGCGAGGATCTTGTCGATGAGAGCCATCCCGCCCAGCTGGCCGGCGAACTTGGCGTAGACGGGCTTGACGGCGTCGCGGAAGGGTTTCAAGTCGGGCCGGTCGACCTTCATGCCCTTCGAGGCGAACCCCTTGATGATGTTCTCCTCCTCCTCCTCGGCGTAGGCGTTGGCCCACTCGATGGACTCCTTCGCCGCCTTGAGGATGGCCGCCTGAATCTCCTTGGGCAGGCCGCCGAAGTACTTGTCGTTGATGATGACGGCGCCGACCACGAGCTGGTGGCGGGTGATCGACATGTACTTCTGCACCTCGTAGAGCTTCTGCCCCCAGGCCCAGGCGGAGCCGCCGTCCTGGCCGTCCACGGCGCGCGTGCTCAGGGCGCTGACGACCTCCGTCGGAGCCATGGCGATCGCGCTGCCGCCCAGGACCTCGTAGGTCGAGGCCATGATGGGGTTCTTGGCGATGCGCATGCGGAGATCCGCCAGATCCTGCGGCCTGAGGATGGGGTGCCTGCTGTTCGTCATGTTCCGGAAACCCAGCGCGGCGAAGCCGAGGATGCGGACGCCGGACTTCTTGCGGAAGTTCTCGGCGACCTCATGCCCGATGTCGCCGTTGAACACCCTCGCCGCCCCCTTGAAGCTGTCGAAGAGGAAGGGGAGGGTGAAGACGTCCAGGCGGGGGTCGAAGAAGCTGATGTTGTTCGAGGCCACGAGCTGCATGTGGACCGATCCGCGCTTGACCTTCTTCGCCGCCATGGCGTCCCGGCCGAGTTGGGAGGAGGGGAAGATCTGGATGTCGGCCTCGCCCCGGGAGTAGATCCGCAGCAAAGTCTGGAAGTGGAGCGCCGTCCCCTGGTAGAGGAGGTCCGGCTTGGGCGGGCTGTTGTGGGCGAACTTCATGACGTACTTCGCCGCCTCGGCCGGGAGCGCGGGCGAGAGGGCCGGGCCGGCCGCGGCAGCCAGGGCGGCCGCCGCCAGAATTCTCCACACCGGCCTCATGGGGATGACCCCTCTGGCCATCCTCGCCGTTCGCCCCGGAGGGGGCCCGGCGCGGCGGGGAATGAGTCGGAGAAGCCGGCCGGCGGAGGCCCGCAGGGAATCATCCTCGCGACCTCCCGCGCGGCCGGGGCGGACGCCTTCGTCTGTGCCCGGTCCAAAACTGGCGGACAGCGATTCTAGGGGGGCGATTCCCTAGCGTCAACGGCCCCCTCAGCGCAGCTGCCAGCCGATCAAGGCGGCGCCGGCCACGATGAGGATCGTGCTGGCGAGGATCCAGGCCGTCACCCGCTCCACCTCGCGCAGGAGGAGCCGGCTCAGGAGGAGCGAGAAGAGGGGCGCCGTCGAGGAGAGGGGGATCACGACCGAGACGTCCCCCAGGCTGAGCGCCGAGAACTGGGTGAGGAAGCCCAGGGCGTTCAGGAGGCCGCAGGCGCCGTAGAAGGTCCACGCCTTGGGCCGGCCGAGCTGGGGGCGCTGCCCCGCCGGGAAGAAGGGGAGGAAGGCGAAGAGGAAGATCATCCCCGAGAGGCTCGAGACCGTCACCCCGAGGAGGGGGGCCTGGACCTCCGAGAGGGCGATCTTGCGGAAGAGAAAGGAGACGGCGGCCGCGATCACGCTGAAGAAGGGGAGCCAGAGGTGGCGCCGCTCCCAGCTCTTGTCGCCCGCCCTCTTGTAGGAGAGCGCCGCGCTGCCCGCCGCGATGAGGAACGTCCCCGCCCAGACGTAGGGCCCGGGCTCCTCGCCCAGGAAGAGGATGGCGAGGAGGGTGGAGAAGAGCGGGGTCACCGAGGTCAAGGGCATGGCGCGCGCCACGCCCAGGTGGTGGAGCGCCAGGAACAGGAACACCCGAGAGCACGCGGGCCCCGCGAGGCCGGCCAGGACGAAAAACCCGATCGCCCGCGGGCTCCACCAGCCGGGCTCCCACAGGGCCGAGGTGGCGAGGAGGAGCAGGGGCATCGGGAGGAGGAGCCCGATGAGGACCCCCGTGATCGCGTTCGCGTGCTCCCGGCCCATGCGGGCGATGATGCTGAAGGTGCCGAAGATCGCCGAGGTGCCGAGGGCGAAGGCGGCCGCCGCGGCGGGCGCGTCCATCAGGCCAAGATGTCCTTCCCCCGCTGGACGACCCGGCCGTCGACCTCGATCGTGGGGTCCCACATGATGAGGTCGTAGTGGGTGGCGGCCTTGACGGTGCCCCCCAGCATGAGGCTGGTCCCGATGCCGATGTGGATGGTGTTCAAGACGCCCTCGTCCTCGAGCATCCGCCCCGTCATCCGGGCGCCCGGGTTGAGCCCCACCCCCAGCTCGGCCACGTTCCAGCAGTTGGGGTCCCCGTGGGACTCGATGGCCCGCTTGAGGCGCTCGGCCTGCTCCCCGCCTCCCTCCATCGAGGCGATGAAGCCCCCCTCCACGCGGCAGGCGAAGGGCTCCTTGAGCGGCCCGATGCCGAGGTAGGGGACGCTCGCGTCCACGACGAGGGTCCCCCGCGCCGTCCCCTCGAGGGGCGGGATGTTGACCTCGATGGTGGGGACGGGGGAGAGCTCCCCGGGGTCGGGCACGTTCGTCATCACGTTGGCCCGCCGCCCCCCCGCCTCGAAGCGCAGATCCGTCCCCCGCGGGGAGGTGAGCCTGAAGCGCTCCCCCTCGGTGAAGGCGCGCCCGAGCCTGCGGCACACCTCGGCCTGGGCGGCGAAGTCGGTCTCGAGGAGCGCCGGGCTCAGGAACATCTCGTCCGACCAGTCCGTCATGGCGAGGATGCGGGCCCCCGCGGAGAGCGCGTCTTTCACGGCCTGCGTGTGGGTGATCGAGACCGTGACCGGGATGAAGACGATCTCGGCCTCCCGCATGGCGGCCGCGACCGGGGCGGGGGGCTCCTGGCCGTGGCGCTCCCGGGGGGGCATGACGGCCGTCACGACCTC
>CAYMWZ010000101.1:8999-9320 GCA_964394385.1 uncultured Nitrospinaceae bacterium
CCGGGCCACCCGCTCGGCGAGCGCCGCCGCGGCGTAATCCGTCACCACGAGGACGCGCTCGCCCGCCTTGACGCGCGCGTTCACCTGGGCGAGGCGCAGCGCCCCGCGCGCGAGGAGGACTTCTCTCATGGTGCCTCCGCGAAAAGGAACGGCCCCTTACTCTAGCCGCCATCTCCCCCCGGGGGAAGCCCGCCCGGCCCGGTTGCGCGGGGGGGTGGCGCAGCCCCAGACGAACGGCTTCGTCGAGCGCTTCAACAGGACCTTGCTGGACGAGTTCTTCCGCAAGGCCTTCCGGGAGAAGTTCTACGAGTCGGTGGAGGG
>CAYMWZ010000102.1:0-9260 GCA_964394385.1 uncultured Nitrospinaceae bacterium
GGCCTCGGTGGCGGGCGTCGAGTACACGCTGGCCAACGTGGCCTACAAGGTCATTCCGGAGGCGAACGGCGAGGTCCGCACGGCGGTCGATCGCGCCCTTGTCCGGCTGACGCTTCCGGTCGAGAGGGGATGGGCGAAGGATGAGGACGGGCAGGTGATCCTGGCCCGGGCGAAGGAGCACGAGGTGGAGGTGCGAATTGAGGAAGTCTCACGGCGGGCGACGCGCCTGCGAGTGGACGCCCGCCGGGTCGGAATACCTTTTCTCAAGGACAGGGCTCTTGCCGCGGCCGTGATCGTTGAGACGGAGAGGGAATTGGGGATGATCAGATGAACGGATGGGAGCGGAGCGAGAGCCGCCGCTCGCAAAGCCTGGGGATGCGGATCCTCCTCCAGCTGCTGCGAATTGTCCTCATTGCGGTGTTCCTGTACATTGCCTATCTTGGGTTTATCTGGCGAAAGCCGCTTCCGCCTCCTGGGCCGACCCCGCCGGCAGGGCAACCCGCAGAGCCCTCCCGCCGCTGAACCGCCTCACCCGCGCGCCAGCTTGTCCGCCCGCACAGTGGCGCTCTCCAAACCATCCGCGACATACGGTTTCCGGTCCAGGATCTCAGGATTCTCGAAACCCGCCGCTCGGAGTCCTTCGATGTAGTCCGCCTCGCTGATGGCTCCGGCGATGCAGGCGCACCACTCCTCCAGCGAACCCTCGCTCGCCAGCTCTCCCGTCTTGAGGACATCCGAGACGACGAAGCGCCCCCCCGGGCGAAGCGCGCGGAACGCCTCGCGGAAGACGGCCCTCTTGTCTGGAGAGAGGTTGATCACGCAGTTGCTGATGATGACGTCCACCGAAGCGTCTTCGACGGGCATGGACTCCAGCTCGCCCTTTCGGAACTCGACGTTCTCCAGGCCCATCTTGCGGCGGTTCTCCTCCGCCTTGGCGAGCATGGCGTCGGTCATGTCGACGCCGATGACGCGGCCGGAGGGGCCCACCTCCTTCGCCGCCAGGAAGCAGTCCAGCCCCGCTCCCGAGCCGAGGTCGAGCACCGTCTCCCCGGGCCGGAGGTTCGCGCGCCCGATCGGGTTGCCGATGCCGGCGTTCGACTCCAGTACCTCAGGGGGGACATCACCGATGCGCTCCGGCGTGTAGCCGATCCGCTCGACGCCGGCAACGCCCCTCTGCGTTTCGGGCCCTTCGCCGCCGCAGCAGGACCGATCCCCCTTCGCCACCCTGGAGTAAACCTCCCGGACGGCCGCCTTGACCTCGCTCTCTTGTCTCGTGCGGGCTTGCGTCATGGTCTGGCTCCTAAGCCTCGGGTGGAAACCTCCCCCGAACTATAAACGATTCCCCGCCCTCAAGGCCAACGGTTAGGCCAAGAGGGGAGGTTCCGCCGCCCGGTCTGCGTAGGGGAGGCGCGCCCGCCGGTTCGCCGGCGGAGGGAGGTCAGTCTTTCCATCTCACCCCGAGATCTTTCAGGAATTTCTCGAGGGACTTGGCGTCCTCCCGCGAGCCCTTGGGAGGGTTCCCCGGCGCCGGAGAGGCGGGGGGCGCCGGGGGCCGCTCGGCTTCGCCTTCTGCCTGGCGGGAATCTTGGGCGATCCGCTTGATGCCCGATCTGGAGAGGGGATCCTCCTTTTGGGCGAGTATGGATTTTTGGTCCTCGGGAGAAAAATCAAACGTGTTCAAGTCCTGAAACTCTTCCCCCTCCGACGTGAAGAAGCCGGGATCCGCCGCGGGCGGCGGGGAGGGCGGTTGCGCCGGCCCGGCAGGCTTTGGCCCGGGCTCCAGGCCGAGCTGGGTCAGCAGGGCGGCGGCCCGCTGTTCCTCCCCGTTCCTCCGGGTGAACTCTTGGTACCGGCTTAAGTATTCGGCGAGTTCGGAATACGAGCCCCCGGGAGAGAAGAACGACGAGGGGGGGTCCCGGAAGAGGGAATTCAGCATCTCCACCGCCCGTGAGTGCATCATCTCGCCCGTTGCATTCTCGAACTCGAAGACTGGCGGGAGCTTCTCCCGGCCGGACATCCGAAGCCCAGCGACCGAGCCGAGGTTCGCCGTCCGCTGGCCTTGGATGGCGCCTGTAAGGGCAGCCAGGAACTGAACGCGGGACTCGAGCTCCCGGGGCGGGCCGCCGCTGGCATTCTTTTGATGGACGGGCCTGAGGCCGCGGAGAACGTTGCGCACGTAGTTTAAGAAAACGTCGGTGGCGAAGACGGAGGGTCCCTTGGGCCGGAGGACGAAGGCCGCGCAGGTCTGGCCCCATGGGTCCGTGCAACGTATCGCCCCGCCGCTTCGGATGTAGTCCATGAGCCGCTGGAGGGAGGAGGAGGCCTCTTTGCCCGCCTGGCCGGCCCGGGGCGGCGGGGGTGCTTCGAGCGGCTCGGGGGCGGGGGCGAGGAGGGGCTCCTTCTGCCGAGCCGCCTCGCTCGCCGCCTCGGGGGACTTAGGGGGCGCAGTCACATCCTCCACTCCCAGGAGGAGCATCTGGTCCTCCTGGAGGAGTTCATCCACTTGTCTTTGATAGGAGACCTCCTGGGGTTCAGGTTTTGCGCTCGGCCGGGGCTGTTCGAAGGGCTCGCCCTTGTGAGGAGGCGCCGCCCACTCCTCCGGCGCTTCTCGTTCCTTGGCGGGGGTTTTTGGGAGCGGCTGTCCCAGGGGGGCCAGGCGATCGGCCCCGCCGCCCGCCGCCTCGGCCTCCTGCCAGGCGGAGGATCCGTCCCCCTCCGGGGGAGTGGACCCGGGGGTAGCCCCGGAGGCGAGGGTCTCCTCCGCCGGCGGAGTGGAGGGCGCCTCGGGGGGGGAGGAGAGATCTTCGGCGGATTCGTCCGGGGAGGCTCGTCCGGGGAGGTGCCGGCCCAGCTCTCTTTCGGCTTCCCTGAGGACTTGGATGCTCTTTTCAACCTCGTTCAGGAGGGTCTCGCGTTGCCGGATCTGCTCCTTGAGGAACTCCAAGAAGGTTTGCCTGGGTGTGGGTTCGGTGCTCATCGCGCCCTTTCAGATTGCCCGCGGCTTCCCCGTGGGCTCCCGCCCCCGGGCGGAGGGGCGTGCGCCTTTGGCATCGAAGTACAATCATATAAAATTGGTTTCGGCGCTGCAAGAAATAACGAAGGTTTGCGGGGCAAGCTCGCGTCCTCCGCCGGGGCCTGTGGGAGAGGGTTTGCGGCGGGGGGAATCTCGTGCGAGGTTGGCTCGCATCCTGCTCGTTTCAGTTCCTCTCCTCTGGGCGGCGGCCGAGTGACGAAGAGGCGGAAGCGCATCTTCCTGATCGACGGCTCGGGCTACATGTTCCGGGCCTACTACGCCATGCTCCGCCAGCGGCTGGCCAACTCCCGCGGGCGGCCGACCGGGGCCGTCTACGCCTTCGCCCGGATGCTGCTCAAGGTGGTGCGTGAGAAGGCGCCCGAGTACATCGCCGTAGCCTTCGATCGGCCCGAGCCCACCTTCCGGCACGAAATCTATCCTCTCTACAAGGCCAACCGGGAGGCCCCGCCCGAAGAGCTGATCGAGCAGATCCCTCTCATGCAGCGCGCCGTCGAGGTGCTTCGCATTTCGGCCCTCTCCCGGCCGGGGGCCGAGGCGGACGACATCATCGGCTCCCTCGCGGAGCAGGCGGTCGCCCAGGGGTTCGAGGTGGTGCTCGTCACGGGGGACAAGGATTTCGCCCAGCTCGTCACGGACCGCGTCCGCATCTGGGACCCCATGAAGGACGAAGAGATCGGCCCCGCCGAGGTGGAGAGGCGCTGGGGGGTTCCGCCCGAGAAGTTCGTGGACGTCCAGGCGCTCATGGGGGACTCCTCGGACAACGTCCCCGGCGTCCCCGGGATCGGGGAGAAAACCGCCGTGGCCCTCATCCAGGAGTTCGGCGGGCTGGAGGAGGTGCTCGCCTCGACCGAGCGGATCGCGCGCCCCAAGCAGCGCCAGAGCGTCGAGGAGAACGCCGACCTGGCCCGCCTCTCCCGCGAGTTATGCACCATCCGGCGGGATCTTCCGGTAGAGAAAGACTTCGGGCGGTACCGCCTGGGCAGCGCCGACATCGAGGCGGCGCGCAAGCTCTTCGTCGAGGAGCTGGAGTTCAAGAGCTTCCTCGAGCAGCTCCCGGGCTATGCCCCGGGAGACGCGAAGGCCCGGGCCGAGGAAGCCCCGGCCCCCCCGGGGAAGGAGGAGGCGGAGGGGCGCGACTACCGCGTCGCACGCACGAAAAAGGAGCTGGATTCCCTCGTCCTGGAGCTCGCCAAGGCGGGGCGGTTCGCCTTGGACCTCGAGACCACCTCCCTCGATCCGATGCGGGCGCAAATTGTGGGCTTGAGCGTTTCCCCGAGGCCGGGCAAGGCCTGGTACATCCCTGTGGGGCATGAGCGCATGGACGCTGGCCCTCAGCTTCCGCTCGAGGGTGCCCTGGCCGCTCTCCAGGGGCCTCTGGCGTCGGCCAAGGTCGAGAAGGTCGGCCAGAACATCAAGTACGACATGGCGGTCCTCGCACAGGCCGGGGTCTCCCTGGAGGGCCCCTTGTTCGATACCATGGTCTCCTCCTACCTCATTCACTCCGACCGGGTGAGCCACGGGCTGGACCACCTCGCCCAGGAGTACCTGGGGCTGACCACCATCAAGTACCAGGACCTCTGCGGCAAGGGGGCGAAGCAGATTTCCTTCTCCCAAGTGCCCGTCGAGGAGGCGGCTCCCTACGCTTGTCAGGACGCGGATTTCGCCCTCCGACTGGCCGAGCGGATGGCGCCCCAGCTCGAGGAGATGGGGCTCGTGCCGCTGTTCCGCGAGCTGGAGATGCTCCTCCTGCGGGTTCTCCTCGAGATGGAGCGGGCGGGGATCCGTCTCGATCAGGATTTCCTGCGGGAGATGAGCAAGGAGCTGGATGCCCGCCTGGAGGCGATGAAGGCCCACATCTACGAGCTGGCGGGGGAGGAGTTTAACGTCAACTCCACCCCCCAGCTTCGCGAGATCCTCTTCGGCAAGTTCAATCTCCCCGTCGCCAAGCGCACCAAGACGGGCCCCTCCACCGACACCGAAGCCCTCGAGAAGATCGCCCTCCAGCACCCGCTGCCCCAGGAGATCCTGGGCTACCGCCAGCTCGCAAAGCTCAAGAACACCTATGTGGACACCCTGCCCGGCCTCGTGAACCCCCGCACCGGCCGCATCCACGCGGACTTCAACCAGTCCGTGGCGGCCACGGGAAGGCTGAGCAGCTCAAACCCGAACCTCCAGAACATCCCCATCCGCACCGAGCTGGGCCGCCAGATCCGCCGGGCGTTTCTCCCTGCGGAGGGCTGGCGCCTCCTCTCGGCCGACTACAGCCAGATCGAGCTGAGGGTCCTGGCCCATTTCACCGAGGACCCGGGGCTCGTCTCCGCCTTCGCCCGGGGAGAGGACGTGCACGCCACCACGGCCTCGGCCGTCTTCGGCGCCCCCCCCCGGGAGATCACCCCCGAAATGCGCCGGGTGGCCAAGGCGGTGAACTTCGGCATCATCTACGGGCAGGGGGCGTTTGGCCTCTCCCAGACGCTGGGGATCCCCCAGGGGGAGGCGCGCGCCTTCATCGAGGCCTACTTCAAGCGCTTCTCCCGGGTGCCCGCCTTCGTGGAGCGGACCGTCCAGGAGGGGGCCGAGCGCGGCTACGTGACCACCCTCCTGGGGCGCCGCCGCTACGTCCCGGATCTCAGGAGCCGCAACAGGAACCTGCGCAGCGCCGCCGAGCGCACCGCGGTCAACTCCGTCATCCAGGGCAGCGCGGCCGACATCATCAAGCGCGCCATGGTGGCCATCTCCGCCCGCCTGAAGAGGGAGAAGCTCGCCGCCCGCATGCTGGTCCAGGTGCACGACGAGCTTCTCTTCGAGACCCCGCCCGGGGAGCAGGAGGCCCTGGCCCGGCTCGTGGCCGGAGAAATGGAGGGCGCCGTGCAGCTCCGCGTCCCCCTCGCCGTCGAGGCCAGCTCGGGCGCCAACTGGGGCGAGGTGCACTGAGGCTTCCTTTCGTCTCCGCGGTTGCGCCCCTGCCGGGCGCAGCCTAAAATCTCCCTGGTCGCCCGCGCCCCAGCCTCCATCGGTCATCCGCCGGGATCTCTTGGTCTTTCCCTATGCCCAACCTCTATGCCATCGGGGACATCCACGGGCAGCGCGCCATGCTGGATCTCCTCGTCCGGCGCGTCCCCTTCGCGCCCGAGGACGAGATCGTCTTCATCGGGGACTACATCGACCGCGGGCCCGACTCGCGCGGGGTGGTGGACGCGGTGCTTGAGTTCAAGCTGCGCCACCCCCGCACGACCTGCCTCCGGGGCAACCACGAGGACATGTTCCTCGACTACATCCGCGGCGAGGGGCGCTACCAGCCGGGGGTCTTCACGATGAACGGGGGCTACGAAACCCTCTTGAGCTACGGCATCGACCCGCGCGCGGGCCCGCCCCGCCTGCCCCCGCTGCACGAGCGGTTCTTCGACGAGCTCGTCTACCTTCACGAGAGCGGGGGCTTCCTCTTCGTCCATGCGGGCCTGCGCCCCGGGGTGCCCGTCGAGGAGCAGTCCGAGCACGACATGCTCTGGATCCGCCACGACTTCTTCGACGCGGAGACGGACTTCGGCCGGCCCGTGGTCTTCGGCCACACTCCGATGCAGGAGGTGTGGGACGATCTTCCCCGCCTCCTCTGCATCGACACGGGCGCCGCCTACGGCAACAAGCTCACCTGCGTCAGGCTGGGGGAGGGGCGGGTCCTCGAGACCTACCAGGTCCTGGCGAGCGAAGCGGCCGGATGACCCAACCCCCTCTCCGCCTTCCATGAGCCCCAAGTCCTCCCCTCCGCCCAGCGACGAGGCCCTGCTGGCCCTCCTTGCCCGCGCGGGGCGCCCCATGGCCGTGCGGGAGATGGTGCGCCTGCTCGATGTTCCCGCCCAGGCGCGCCCCGCCCTGCGCAAGCGGATGCGGGCGCTCGCGGAGGAGGGGGTGCTGGTGCGGGTCAGGGCGCGCTACGCCTTGCCCGCGAGCCTCTCGATCTTCGGCGGCGTCTTCCGCGGCCACCGGGCCGGGTACGGCTTCGTCCTCCCGGAGGGGGGGGAGGCGGGGGGAGGCTCCCCCGGCGGGGACGTCTTGATCGGCCGGAGCCGGACCCGGGGGGCGATGGACGGGGACCGGGTGGCCGTCCGGGTGGAGAAGGTGCACCCGGACGGGCGTCGGGAGGGAAGCGTGGTGGAGATCCTCGAGCGCGGCCGCAAGACCCTGGTCGGCCGTTTCGTGGCCGAGGGCCGGAGGGCCTGGGTGGAGCCCCAGGAGGACCGCATCCCCCATCCGGTCTTTGTCTCGCCCTCCGGGCGGGGGGAGGCTCTCCCAGGGGAGTGGGTGGAGGTCGAGATCGTGCGCTATCCCTCCCTCAAGGAGGAGGCCCGGGGCCGGATCCTGCGCTCATTCGGCTATCCCGAGGATCCGGCCGTCGAGCAGAAGCTCATCATCGCCAAGTGGGGCCTGCGCGAGGAGTTTCCCCCAAAGGTCCTGCGCGAGGAGGAGGCATCCCACCCCCCGTCCGAGGAGGAGCCCCTGCCGCCGGGGGTGGAGGACCTGACGGGGCTCGCCGCCTTCACCATCGACCCGCGAACCGCCCGCGACCGCGACGACGCCATCTCCATCGAATCCCTTCCCGGCGGGAGGTGCCGGCTCGGAGTGCACATCGCCGACGTCAGCCACTACGTGTCGGAGGGCTCGGCCACGGACGAAGAGGCCGCCCGGCGGGGCAACAGCGTCTACTTCCCGGACCGCGCCCTCTCCATGCTCCCTCCCCGCCTCACCGGGGAGGTGTGCTCCCTGGGCCCGGGCCGTCTGCGCCGCACGCTCTCGGCCATTCTCGAATTCGACCGGGAGGGGAGGCGGACCGGCTTCCGCCTCGCCTTTGGCTGCATCCGCTCCCCCGCGGCCCTCACCTACGAGGGGGCGGGGGCGGTGCTGGAGGGCCGGGCGATCCCCGAGGCCGAGGAGCAGGAGCGCGCCGCCTCTTTGAGGGAGGAGCTCTTTGCCCTCTCCTCCCTCGCCGAGAAGCTCCGCGAGCGGCGGCTGGCCGAGGGGAGCCTCGACTTCGAGCTGCCCGAGGCGGTGGTCCTCCTGGACGGCAGGGGAGGCCCCGCCGCCATCGAGCGCGCCCCGCGGAACGCGGCCCACCGGCTCGTCGAAGAGTGCATGCTCGCGGCCAACCGGGCCGTGGCCGAGTTCCTGGAGGAGGCGGGCGGGCCGGCTGTCTTCCGCGTCCACGAGCCGCCCGAGGAGGAGAAGATCCAGAACCTGCGCATGGTCCTCTCCCGGCTGGGGCTGTCCGTGCCCCCCTTGGAGGCCCTCCTCCATCCCGGGGGGCTCCAGGGGGTTCTCGAGGCCGTCCGCGGTAAAGAGATCGAGCGGTATGTGAACCTCCTCGCTCTCCGGAGCATGAAGCTCGCTTGCTACCGCCCCGCCCCCGCCCTCCACTTCGGGCTGGGCTTCGGGCGCTACACCCACTTCACCTCCCCCATCCGCCGCTACGCGGACCTCCTCGTCCACCGCCGCCTCGCCCGCCTCCTCCGGGGGGACCGGCGCAAGCCCGACCCCAAGGCCCTGGCCCGCCACTGCGCCTTCATCTCGGAGCGGGAGCGGGCGGCCGATGGCGCCGAACGCGAGATGACGGATTTCCACAAGGCGCTCTTCATGAAAGGGCGCGTCGGGGAGCGTTTCGCGGGCCACGTATCGGGGGTGGCGGCGTTCGGGGTCTTCGTGGAGCTGGAGGAGGTGTTCGTGGACGGCATGGTCCCCCTCGAGTGGCTGACCGACGACTACTACCGCCACCTCCCCGAGGAGCACGCCGTCCTGGGCAGCCGGACCGGAAGGCGCCTGAGGCTGGGAGACCCCGTCACGGTGCGCGTGGAGGGGGTGGATCTGGCCCGCCGCCAGGTGGCCTTCCGCCTCCTGGCGGGAGGGACCCGGGAGGTCGCCCCGGGGGAGGCGTCCGCCCGCCGCAGGGCCCCCCTCCTGGGGATGCGCCGGCCCCAGCGGGAGCGGGCGGGCCCGCCGAAGCCGGCTCCCCGCCGCCGGCGCCCGCCCGCCCGGCGGGGGCGCCGCCGGCGCTAGCCCCGATCCTGCGGGGTGTGTTTCTAACCTATTGAAAATCCGATAATATCTGAGGGAGCGGCTCTCTGTCCGGGTGGCGATCGCGGCCCGATTCGCGTATATTGGGGTCGGAGAGCGGCGGGAGGGGGCGGGCAGCTCCCTCCCCTATTTTTCCCGGCCCCGGGGGGCGAGGGCATGGCCGGGG
>CAYMWZ010000103.1:0-9211 GCA_964394385.1 uncultured Nitrospinaceae bacterium
GCCCGGCGCTCGATCATCTCGTAGACCACGTCGGCCGCCCCGTCGCCCCTTTCCTCGATGGTGCGGCGGGCGTTCTGCTCGGCCCACTCGCCGGCGAAGCGCTGGAGGATCTGGCGGGCGCTTGCGCCGAAGGCGCGGCCCTCCAGGGCCCGGCCCAAGAGGTGGCCGAGGTCCGAGGCGAAGGCCTCCAGGCTCTCGGCGGGCACGTCCGCCCCCCCGAGGCGCAGCCGCAGGCGCTCGACGATCTGCTCGCGGAAATTCATGCGCGGGCCTCCCGGCAGGCGCGGGTTGTCTGCAGGGGCGGCCGGCCGGTCCCCCTGCGTCACCTCCACGTTACCTCCCGCCCCCCTGCCCGGCAACGGGTTCTTTCCCCTGGACCTCCGGCTCGGGCGTGGTCCAGAGGAGGGCGCCCCCCGCCACGAAGAAGAAGAGGACGGAGAGGATGGCCAGGCGCTGGTCCCCGGTCAGGGCCGAGACCCCGCCGAAGACGAGGGGCCCGAGGATGGAGCTCATCTTCCCGCAGGCGCCGTAGAAGGCGTAGGTCTGGGCCGTGCTCCCCAGGGGGATGAACTGGGCGAGGAGGGAGCGGCTGGCCGCCTGGCTCGATCCCAGGGAGAGGCCCGCCAGGAGCGATATGGCGAAGAACACCTCCTTCGAGGTGGTCCAGTAGGCCGCGACCGCCACGACGCACCAGTTGGCCAGGGTGAGGAGCACGGTCCTCCGCGCGCCCCAGGCGTCGGCCAGGTAGCCGAGGGCGAGGGCCCCCGCCCCCGCCGAGACCTGGACCGCGATGAAGAGGGTGAGGGTCTCCGCCATCGAGAAGCCGAGGGTCGTGACGGCGTAGATCGAGCTGAAGGAGATGACCGTCACGATCCCGTCGTTGTAGAGGAAGAACGCGGCGAGGAAGCGAAGGGCGCCCTCGCGCCTGCGGAGGGCCTGGAGGGTCGCCCACAGCTGCCGGAAGGCCGAGGCGGCGGGGGCGTGGGCCCCCTCCGCGCGGCCGGCGGCGGGGCCTCCGGGCGGGCGCTCGCGGAGCCAGAGGATGAGCGGGAGGGTGAAGATCGCATAGAAGGCGGCCACGGCGGCGAAGCTCGCCCGGAAGAGAGGGAGGTTCTCGGGCGCGAACCCCCCGGCCAGGAGCGGCCTCACGAGGAAGAGGCAGAGGAGCCCGCCGAAGTATCCGAGGCCCCATCCCCAGCCGCTCACCTTGCCGATCGTCCGGGGGGTCGAGACGTCCGGCAGGAAGGCGTTGTAGAAGACCATCGACCCCTCGAAGCCGACGGTGGCGATCACGAAGAGGGCCATGCCGGCGGCCACCATCCCGGGCCCCACCCCGGCGAGGAGGGCCGTCGCCCCCACGCAGACGGCCGCGTAGGCGAGGAGCATGCGCTTGCGCGAGCCCGTCCGGTCGGCCACCGCGCTGAGCGGCGGGGTGATGAGGAGCGCGAGGACCATGGCGAGGGAGAGGGAGATCCCCCACAGGAGATCCCCCCGCCCCCCGCCCCCGGCGACGACGTGCTTGAAATAGACGCTGTAGGCGACGGTGACGATGAGGGTGGGGAAGGCCGAGTTGGCGAAATCGTAGAGGCACCAGGAGAGGACCTCGAGCCTCCGGCGCCCCTCGCCGGTGCGGGGCGGGCTCCCTTCGATCTTCGTCCCTTCGGCGGGAGATGGCATGGCGTCACGCGTGGGGCGGGGGTTTCTCCGCATTTTACCCGGAATCGCGCCGGGGCGCCCGGCGGCGAGGAGGTGGTGTCCTCATTTGAATGGGGTTCGTTTTGTTATCCTGAGCGAAGCGAAGGATCTGCTTTAAAAGCAGATTCTTCGCGCCTTCGGCGCTCAGAATGACGGCGAAAGGAGACAGATTGGGACACTATCGGTGAGGGGGGATGTTGATCCCCGGAGGAGAAAGTACGCTACAATCGAGCCGTCGCCTCCGGGCCCGCGGGCCGCTCGCGGGTTCGAGCAGAAAGGCTCCCCATGATTCGATGGCTCAAGTGGACGGCTGGCGTCCTGGCCGTCCTCGTCCTTCTTCTCGCGGCCGGGGCGGTGGCCGTCCGCCTCTTTTTCTCCTCCGACCAGGTGAGGCGGCTGGCCGAGGCGCAGGCCCATGAGTATCTGGGCCGCAAGGTGCGCCTCGAGCGCCTCTCCATCGGCTTGTTCAGCACGGAGGCGGCGGGGCTCACCATCGAGGGGGGGCCGGAGGGCGGAGGCCAGGGGCCGCCCCTGCTCCAGGCGGCCGAGATTCGCGTTTTGCTCAACCCGACGGCCCTCCTCTACAAGCGGGTGAGCCTCCTCAGCGTCACCCTCTCCGGCGTCTCGGTGCACGCCTCCCGGGACGCGCGCGGCCGCTTCAGCTTCCAGGACATCCTCGACCGGCTCGAAGGGCCCAGCCAAAAGCGCGCCGCGCGCGCGGGGGGGCCTCTGCGCGCGCTCTCGCACCTGGCCGCCCCTCCGGCCGAGGCGGCCCCGGAGAAGGGGGAGGGCGCCGGCCCCGGCTTCGAGGTCGTGATCCGCTCCCTCGAGATGCAGGACGTCAAACTCTCCTTCGCGGCGGAGGCGACGGAGCGGACGCCCGCCTTCCGGGCCATGTGCGTTTTCCGGGAGGTTGAGGCGAGGGGAATCCGGGAAGGGGCGCCCTTTGATCTCGAGGCCGACGGCAGCTGCACCGAGCCGGGCCTCATCCGCTTCAAGGGACGCTTGTATGCGGACGCGAGAGGGAGCTTCTACCGGCTCGCCGGGGAGGCGCAGCCCTTCGAGGTGGCGCCCTTCGTCCGCCTGGCGCCGGCGGTGGAGGGGGTCCGGGCCCTGGGGGGAAGGGTGGGGGGCAGGGCGTCGGTCTCCTTCTCCGGCGGCCGGGAGCTCCAATGGGAGACCGACCTCCAGGGAGAGGGAGTGGCCGCGGAGATCCAGGCGGATCCTCAGAAGCCGTGGCGGAACGTCAGGCTGGAGAGGGTCGCCGTGCGGTCCCAGGGCGGCTTCGACATCCAGAAGGAGTCCGCCCGGCTCGCGCGCCTCGAGGTGGATCTTCCCTTCGGCAAGGGGCGGTTGACCAAGCCCTCCCGCTGGAACGTCTCCGGGCAGGATGAGGTTCACGCCGATCTCAGCCTCTCCGACCTCGGGGCGGCGGCCCGGTGGGCGGGCTCCTTTCTGGACGCTCCCCTCGGGCGGCTCGACCGGGGCGGAAAGTTCCGCCTGGAGCTCGCGGCCTCCCGCGACCGGAAGAAGGCCGAGGGCTGGGCCTTCCGATCCTCCGCCGAGTTCGATCCGCTCGATTTGGCGCCTCTCGCCGCCCTGGCCCCTCCCCAGGAAGCCGTGCGGGCGCTGGCGGGGAGCGTGGAGGGGAGGGCGGAGCTCGCCTTCTCGGCGGAGAAGGTGGCCCGCTGGAAGGTGGACCTCAGGGCCGAGGGGCTGGCGGGCCAGATCCGGCCGAACCCCCGGGAGGATTGGCGCCCTCTCCGCCTGGCTGGCGCCCGGGTGCGCTCCGAGGGGTCCTTCGACGTCGCGCGCGAGTCGGCCGAGGTCGCCCGGCTCGAGGTCGATCTTCCCTTCGCCCAGGCGCGCCTGGTGGAGGGGGGGCGGTGGAACGTCTCGGGGCGGGACGAGGCGAAGCTGAACGTGAGCGTATCCGATCTGGCGGCCGCCCTGGCCCTGGCCCGCGAGGCCGCTGGCCTTCCGCTCAAGGAGATCCCGAAGGGGGGCAAGGTCGAGCTTCTCGTCTCGGCCTCCCGGAGCCGGGGGAGAGAGCCCGCTGTCTCGTTCGCCGCCTCGGCCGCGCTCGACGGGCTGGAGGTGGCCCCCCTCGCCCGGCTGGCCGAGCTCCCGGAGACGGTGCGCGCCCTCGGCGGGCGGACGGGCGGGAAGCTGGACGTGTCCTTCTCCCCGGGGCGGCGGGTTGAGTGGAGAACGGATCTCAAGGTCCAGGGGCTCTCGGCCGAGGTGCGCCCGGAGCCCAAGGGTCCCTGGCGCAAGGTCCGGCTGGCCAGCGCGGGGCTCCGCTCGGAGGGTTGGTACGAGCCGCAGAATCAGTCCGCCGGGGTCGCGCAACTGGAGATCGAAGTTCCGTTCGGGAAGGTGAGCCTCAGGAAGCCGGCCAAGTGGAACGTCTCGGGGCGGGACGAGATCGATGTTCTCGTCGGCATCGACGACCTGAGCGCGGCCGAGCAGTGGGCCGGCTCGATCGTGGAGTTGCCCATCAAGCCGGGGAAGAAAGGGGAGAAGCTGGGCGCCTCGCTCGCCGCGACGCGGGACCGGAGGCAGGGGAAGGATTTCTCCTACGTCCTGTCGGCCTCCTTCGATCCGCTGGAGCTGGGCCCCCTGGCCCGCCTGCTCGCCCTGCCGCCCCTCCTGCGGGAGGTGGAGGGCGAGGTGGCCGGGAAGATTCAGGCCTCCTACACGGCCGCCAAGCTGGCCCGGTGGGAGGCCGACCTGCGGGGGGAGGGCCTCTCGGCCGAGGTCCGCCCGGACCCCAAAGGTCGGTGGGCCAAGCTCCCGCTGGGGCGCCTGACCCTCCGCTCCGAGGGGAGCTACGATTTTTTGCTGGGGTCGGCCGAGGTCGCCCGCCTGGAGGCCGAGTTGCCGTTCGGGAAGGTGCAGGTCCCGAAGAAATCCCTCTGGAACCACTCGGGCCGCGATGAGATTCACCTCGCCTGGAACATCTCAAACCTGGCCGCGGCCGCCTCGGCCGCGGGCGCGGCGGCCGGGGGGCCTCTCTCCCGCCTCAGGCCGGAGGGCACGGCCCAGGGCGCCCTCGCCCTGGTGCGCGACCGGAGGAGCGCCAAGGCCCTCTCGGCCGCCGGCTCGGCCGAGGCGAACCTCCAGCGGCTCCATTTTCTGGACCACCCCAAGCTGGAGATCCGGGGCGGCGGGAGGGTCCAATTTGACGGGGGGGCCGCCAGCCTCTCCGTGCCGCAGTTCGCGGTGCACGACCGGAGCCGCCCGCAGGAGCCGCCGGCCGCCCTCATCGAGGGTTTCACCGCCTCGCTCTCCCAGCCTGACCTGATGGGAGGGCGGATCGCCTCGAAGCAGGCGCTGGCGAAGCGCCTGATCCTCCGGATTTCGGCGGACCCCGAGAACAGGAGCACGCTGGACTCCTTGCTGGAGAGCGCGCCGCCGGCCCGGCCCTCCCCCGGGGATGGGGCCAAAGCCCCCGCCGCGTCGAAGAAGGCGCCCTCCGGCCCGGGCGGAGGGGCGCCCTCTCCTTCGGCGAAGAAGCCCGCGGCGCGCCCCTCCCGGGGCCAGCCGCTGCCGCCCGAGCGCCCGGCGGACCACCTCCCGGACATGCGGGTGGACCGGATCGAGATCGCGCAGGTGGACTTCCATTTCCGTCACGAAGTGGAGAAGGGGAAGCCGCCGGCCGTCATCGAGCGGAAGGATCTCCATCTTCTGGTCGAGAACTTCGACACGCGGATGCGCCCCGGGCGGCTGGACGCCCGCGCGCGCCTCGCCGCCCCCGGGGAGGCCCCCCCCCTTCTCCTCGAGGCCAACCTGAACCCCGGGGTGACGCCCGTGGCCGTGGCGGGCACCCTCACCCTGCGCAAGTACGACCTCCGCCCCCTCTCCCCCTACGCGCGCCGCGCGCGCGGCGCCGAGATCGAGCAGGGCGTGCTGGACCTGGATGCGCGCTTTTCCCTCAAGCGGGAGTATCTCCAGGCCGAGGCGAAGGGGAAGGTGGTCAACCTCCAGCTCCGCTCCGTGGGCAAGAGGAACTTCCTGACCAAGGCCCAGGAGGTCGCCGAGGGGGTGGCCCTGGATCTCCTCCGGCGCAGGAGAGGCGAGATCCCCATCAGCGTCCGGGTGCAGGGGCGGCTGGACGACCCCTCCACGAGCATCTACGGGATGGCGGTGGACTCCATCCTCGTGGGCGTGTTCGAGAAGCTGCTCGAACTGGGGGGGAGGACCCGCGAGCTCGGGGGAAACGTGACCGATATCTTGCGGGGCGTCATCGAGGGGGCCATCGGAGGGAGGGGGGCGGCGCCCGAGCCGCCGCAGGCGCAGCCCTCGCCGGAGGGACAAGCCCAGCCGCCCACCGAGAAGCCCTCCGCCAAGGATCTGGGAAAGACGATCGAGAAAGAGCTGAAAAAGGGCTTGAAGGAATTGCTTGGCCGCTGAGGCCGGCGTCGCTTTGTGTTCTGCTGCCTCGGTGAGCCCGGACCGCTAGCGGCGCCTTCGGCCGAAGCCGGCCCCTCCGCCAAGGCGACATCAAAAGTCATCCGGCTGGAAGAGAGTTCTCTCCAATTTTCTAACTCATGATATTTCTTGCCTTTTTCGGCGAAATTTGATAGGGTTTCGAGGTTTTCCTCCGCCCGGGGTGAAGACGGCCCGCCCGGCCTTTTGAGCGAGAAGGCGGCGGGCCGGGAGAGGATCTCCATGCCATCCCGCCGCTCGGGCGCTTCTTCCCTCCCTTCCTTGGCCGGCCGCCTCGACGAGATCATCGGTCTTCTCCTTGTGGCCTTCGCCGTGTTCCTCGCCCTGGCCCTCTGGACGTTCCATCCGGGCGACCCCTCGTGGGGCGACCGGGTGGGCGCGGGCTGGGCCGTGCGGAACTATGGCGGCCGGGTGGGGGCCTATCTGGCCGGCTGGACGGTCCAGCTGCTCGGGGCGTTCGCCGCCCTGGTTCCGCTGGGGCTTCTGGCGTGGGGCGTCGCGGCGTTTGCGGGCATCCGCTCCTGGCGGCCGGGGTGGCGGGAGCTCGGCGCCCTCCTCATCCTCCTGAGCGCCGCGGGAATGTTCTACAAGGCCTTCCGTCTCGATCCCCTCTTCGGGAAGACGGCGCTGGCCGGAGGTGCGGTGGGCTACGGGGTGGCGGTGCTTCTGGAGGCCTACCTGGGGCGGGCGGGAAGCTGGGTCGCCCTGGCGGCGGTGTTTCTTGCGGTGCTGGTGGCGACGACGGGCCTCTCCCTGGGGAGGCTCTTTGCGCTTCTGGCGGGCGGGCCCCTGTGGGCGGGGGCCCGCCTGGTCGTCCTCCTGGGCCGGGCCGCCTCCGCCGCGGCCGCGGGGGGGGGCTCGGCCCTGAGGCGCGTGGCCTCGGCCACGGGCCCCATTCTCTCTCTCCCGGGGCGCGTGGTTGCGTGGGAGGAGAGGACAACCTCCGACAACGGCTCGGCCTTCCAGGCGGATTCTTGGGAGAGCCCGCCCTCCCGGCGAGGGAGGGGGGGGCTCCTCCCCCCGCCGGAGGAGGAAGCCGGGGCCGGCCCGACCCTCTTCGGGCGGGGCCAAAAATATCCGGAGGCGCTGGGCCTTCCGCTTCCCGGGCCCGCGGCCGAGGGGGAGGAGAGGGATGAGCTGGACACCTTTCTCTTCGGCCCGGCCGCCGCGCCGGAGATTTCTGACGCCCCTCGGCGGAAGGAGCCGGAGGCGCCTGGACCTGCGCCCTTCTCTGCCGAAGCCCCTCTGGAGCGGCCTGCGGCCGGGGGCATCCGGATCGGCCGCCACCGGGGCACGCCCGAGGAGGAGGAGATTTTCTCTCCCTCGCCCGTTCCGGCCGAGGCGGGCTCGATGGCCCCGCCGGGGGAGGGCGCCCCGGCCGCGGAGGAGGCTCGGCCCGCCGCCGGCCCGGCCGAGCCGATGGTGCGCCGCGCCGGGGTGGGAGGAGAGCCCGAGATCGTCCGGATCGAGGACGACGCCATCGTCTCCGAGGAAGCGTCGGCCCGGCCGGCCTCCCCCCGGCGCAAGGCGCGCCCGCGGGGGAGTTTCGCGCCGCCCTCCCTCGACATGTTTGTCGATCCCCCCGCGGGGGGGATCATCGTCGATGAGGAGGCCATCCGCGCCAAGTCCCGCCTCCTCGAGCAGACGCTCCGGGAGTTCGGCGTGGAGGGGAGCGTGACCGAGGTGAAGACGGGCCCGGTCGTCACCATCTATGAGTTCTCCCCCGCGCCGGGGGTCAAGGTGTCGAAGATCGCGGCCCTCTCGGACGACCTGGCGCGGGCCCTCTCGGCTCTCACCGTGCGGATCGTCGCTCCCATACCGGGCCGCTCGGTCGTGGGCATCGAGGTGCCCAACCTCAGGCGCAACGCCGTCTACATGAAGGAGATCCTCTCCTCGCCCGAGTTCACCCAGGCCAAGGAGAAGCTCACCATCAGCCTGGGGAAGGATATCCTCGGGCGCACCTCCCTGACGGACCTGGCCAAGATCCCCCACCTCCTCATCGCGGGGACGACCGGCTCGGGCAAGAGCGTGGCCCTCAACATGATGATCTGCAGTCTCCTCGTGCGCTGCATGCCGCGCGAGCTGCGCTTCCTCATGATCGACCCCAAGATGCTGGAGCTCTCCCTCTACGAAGGGGTGCCCCATCTCCTGGTGCCCGTCGTCACGGACCCGAAGAAGGCGGCCTCCGCCCTGCGCGGGGTCATCGCCGAGATGGAGCGCCGCTACAGGCGGATGAGCCTGGTGGGCGCGCGCAGCATCGAGCGCTACAACGAGCTCGTGGCCGAGGGACTCGGGGAGCGGGAGGCGGAGCGCCGCCTGCGGCAGCCCCTCTCAGAGGAGGACGGCGGGGGGGATGAGGCGCTCGACTTCATGCCCTACATCGTGGTCGTGATCGACGAGCTGGCCGACCTGATGATGTTCTCCTCGCGCGAGGTGGAGGAGTCCATGATCCGGCTCGCCCAGATGGCGCGGGCCGCGGGCATCCACCTCCTCGTGGCCACCCAGCGGCCCTCGGTGGACGTCCTGACCGGGCTCATCAAGGCGAACTTCCCCTCCCGGATCGCCCTGCGCGCCGCCACCCGGACGGACTCGCGCACCATCCTGGACATGAACGGCGCCGAGCGCCTCCTCGGCAAGGGCGACATGCTCTTCGTCCCGCCCGGGGCGAGCGCCCCCATCCGCATCCACGGCGCCTACGTCTCCGACAAGGAGCTGGCCCGCCTCGTCGCGCACTGGCGCGAGCAGGGGCCGGCGGTCTACCAGGAGGAGATCTTCCTGGAGAAGGAGAGCCCCGCGGGCGAGGAGCCGTTCGAGGAGGGTGAGTGGGACGAGCTCTACGACGACGCAGTGGCCCTCGTGGCCCGGACGCGCGAGGCCTCCATCTCCCTCATCCAGCGCCACCTGCGCATCGGCTACAACCGCGCCGCGCGCATGATCGAGCGGATGGAGCAGGAGGGCGTCATCGGCCCGGCCGACGGGGTGAAGCGGCGCCAAGTGCTCATCGGCGAGATTCCCGGCGAGGGGGCCAGGGCGGGCTGAGGCCGAGGCCCCGCGCGGGGGCGGG
>CAYMWZ010000104.1:0-9049 GCA_964394385.1 uncultured Nitrospinaceae bacterium
CCCGCATCGAGAGGCAGGGGATGGGGCCGATCGAGGTCATCACCTCGTCGTAGCCCGGCTCCAGGATGATGCCCGGCAGGATGTTCGTCTGTCCGACGAAGCGCGCCACGTACTCCGTCGCGGGGAACTGGTAGACCTCCCGGGGTGTGCCGATCTGCTCGACGCGGCCCCGGTCCATCACCACGATCCGGTCCGAGACGGCCAGGGCGTCGCGCTCGTCGTGGGAGACGATGACGGAGGTCTGGCCGCTCCCCCTGAGGATCCCCACCACCTCGTCGCGCACCTGGTTGCGCAGCCGCGCGTCCAAGTTGCTGAAGGGCTCGTCCAGGAGGAGGACCTCCGGCCGGGGGGCGAGGGCGCGCGCCAGGGCGACGCGCTGCTGCTGCCCGCCCGAGAGCTGGTGGGGGTAGCGGTCCTCCAGGCCGGTCAGGTTCAGCTGGGCGAGGAGCTCCTTGCCGCGGCCCTCCCGCTCGTGGCGCGGCAGGTGGTCCAGGCCGAAGCCCACGTTCTGGGCCACCGTCTTGTGGGGGAAGAGCGCGTGATCCTGGAACACCATCCCCACCCCGCGCCTCTCCGGGGCCACCCACCGGCGCCCTCCCGCCACGGAGCGGCCCGCCAGCACGATCTCGCCCCGGTCCGGGCGCTCGAGGCCCGCGATGAGCCGGAGGGTCGTGGTCTTGCCGCAGCCCGAGGGGCCGAGCACCGCGAAGATCTGCCCCTTGGGGATGAAGAAGGAGACGTCGCTGACCGCGTCCTCCTCGGCGCCCGGGAAGCGCTTCGTGACGCCCGAGAGCTCCAGGATGGTCTCGGCCATCTCAGGGCCTCGCCCCTTCGCGGGCGGGGTGTCCGGGCCGGGCCCTGCGGATCGTGACGCTCAGGAGGACGACCGGCAGGATCCCCGAGGCGACGATGGTGAGGGCGCCCAGGGCGGATTCCTCGAGCAGCCCCCGGGACGCGTACTGATGGACGTAGGTCGCCAGCGTCTCGTAGTTGAAGGGCCGGAGGATGATCGTTATCGGGAGCTCCTTCATGCAGTCCACGAAAACCAGGATGCCCGCCGCGAAGATGCTCCCCCGGATCAGGGGGAAGTGAACCCGCCGCAGCGTGTGGAGGGGATTGAGGCCGAGCGTGCGCGCGGCGCCGTCCATGCTCGGGGTCACCTTGGCGAGGCTGGCCTGGACGGTCCCGTACGAGAGGGCCAGGAAGCGCACCAGGTAGCCGTAGACGACGGCGGCGATTGTCCCGGTCAGGAGGTACCCGGTCGAGACGCCGAACAGGCGGCCCATGAGCGCGTCCACGCCGATGTCGAGCTTGGCCATGGGGATGAGGACGCCGACCGCGAGCACGGCGCCGGGCACCGCGTACCCGATGCTCGCGAACCGCGAAGCCGCCCGCAGGGCGGGGTGGCCGCTCAGGCGGACGCCGTATGCCATGAAGAGGCCGATCAGGACGGCGATGGCCGCGCTGGCCGCCGACAGCGTCAGGCTGTTCTGGACGAACCCGGGATAGTTGGCCGAGAGGGCCCCCTCGTAGTGCCTCAGCGCGTAGCGGAGGAGGACGCCCGCCGGGAGCAGGAAGCCCAGGAGGACGGGGACCAGGCAGGCGCAAAGGGCGAGGGCCGCTCGCGCGCCGCCGAGGCCGTAGCTCGGCAGCGACTTGTACTTTGAGCTGGTGTGGTGGAAGCGCTGGCCCCTCCGGGCCCAGCGCTCCATGCCGATCAGCACCAGGACGAAGGCCAGCGCCACCGTGGCCAGCTGCGCCGCGCCCGCCGCGCTGTTCATGTTGAGCCACACGTCGAAGATGCCGAGCGTGAAGGTCTGGACGGCGAAGAAATCCACCGTCCCGAAGTCGTTCAGGGCCTCCATCAGGGCGAGACTCACCCCCACCACGATCGCCGGCCGGGCCAGGGGCAGGGCGAGGGAGAAGAAGCTGCGCCAGGGGCCGCGGCCGAGGGTGCGGCTCACCTCCAGCACGCAGACCGACTGCTCGAGAAAGGCGACCCGTGCCAGCAGGTACACGTAGGGGTAGAGGACCAGCGTCATCATGGCGATGGCGCCGCCCAGCGAGCGGATTTCGGGGAACCAGTAGTCGCGGCTCGTGGACCAGCCGAAGGCGGCGCGGAGGAGCGTCTGGACGGGCCCCGCGTACTCCAGGAGGTCCGTGTACACGTAGGCGATGATGTAGGCGGGCATGGCCAGGGGCAGGAGGAGGGCCCACTCGAAGATCCGTTGCCCCGGGAAGCGGCACAGGGTCACGAGCCAGGCGGTCCCCGCCCCGATGACCAGCGTGCCCAGGCCGACGCCCAGCATCAGGCCCAAGGTGGTCCGGACGTAGCGGAGGAGGACGGTCGAGACCAGATGGCGCCAGACGTCGCCGCTCGGGGAGAGGGCGAGGAGGAGCACCGCGACGATCGGCGCGGCGATGAGGCCGGCGACCAGGAGGACGCCCATCGTCCAGCCGTCGAGCCGGAGCTTCCCGAGGAGCCGTTCCGAGGCCGTCGTGTCGAGAGGTTCAGCCGCCGTGACCATTTAGCGTCCGCGACCTTCGGTCCCCGCCAGGGAGAGGCCATGCGGAAATGGGGAGGCGTGGGGGACCCTCATCGCACCCCGCGCCTCCCCCATCCGATCGCTCAATTGCTGATGCTCGGGTTGTCGAAATCGACCTGATCCACGAGCTTCGAGGCGGCCTTCCTGTGCTCGGCGACCTTCGCCAGGCCGATGGCGTCGGCCTTGAAGCCGCCCCACGACTTCACCAGGGGGTTCACCTCCGCCCCGCGCTTGACCGGGTATTCGAAGTTCTGCTCCGCGTAGAGCTTTTGGGCGAAATCGCCGCTCAGGAACTCGATCAGCCTGATCGCGTTGGCTTTGTTCCTCGCGTGCTTGGCGACGCCGGCCCCGCTCACGTTCACGTGCGTGCCGCGGTCCCTTTGGTTGGGGAAGATCAGGCGGATCGCCGCGGCCCATTTTTTCTCCTCGGGGCTCTTTTCGTTCGTGGCCATCTTGCCCACGTAGTAGGTGTTCGCCAAGGCCACGTCGCACTGGCCGGAATAGATGGCCTTGGCCTGGGCGCGATCGTTGCCCTGGGGCTTGCGCGCGAGGTTGGCTTTCATCCCCTTGAGCCATTCCGCGGCGGCGGCCTCGCCCTTGTGGGCGATGAGGGAGGCGATCAGGAAGACGTTGTACACGTGCTTGCCGGAGCGGACGCAGATGCGCCCCTTCCACTTGGGATCCGTCAGGTCCTCGTAGGATGCGATCTCGCCCGGCTTGACGCGGTCCCCGCTCGCCCAGATCACGCGCCCGCGGACGGTGAGCCCGTACCACAATCCTTCGGGATGGCGGTACTGGGCCGGGATGTTTTCCTCGAGGACCTTCGACTTGGCCGGCTCGAGGAGGCCCGCCTCCTCCATGTCGATCAGGCGCCCGAAATCCTCGGTCAGGACGGCGTCCGCCGCGCCCGGCGTCGCCTTGATTTTTTCCAGCATCCCCTTCTCGGCGAAGGCGACGTTCACCTTGATCCCGGTCTGCTTCGTGAACTCATCGAGGATCGGCCGGATCAGGAAGGGCTGACGGTAGGAATACAGATTGACCTCGCCCGCAGGAGCGGCCGCCGCCTTCCCGCCGCCGGGGCAGAGCGCGAAAAGCAACGAAAGAACCGGACTCAACAGAAAAAAGAGCTTGCGCATTTCTCTCTCCTTGGTTTTCACTCTTCGTCGCCGGCCGGCCACCGGCCGGCGGGGAATCGCGCGTTGGCGAAATTCGGTTCTGCGAAGCAGAGGCCGTGGAAACTACTTCTTTTTGATCGACTCCTCGCCCGGCTCTTGGGTCACCACGTCGCAGTGGAAGGAGCAGGTGGGGCAGGTGTCCTCCCCCTCGCAGCTGCGCCGGAAGGCGTGGAACGCCTCCAAGACTTCCCGCTGCTCCTTCTCCTCGAAGAAGCGGAGGAGGTCGAGGAGGCGGTTCATCGTGGTGGGGCTGACGTAGTGCTCCATCAGGCAGGCGTCGACGAAGGCCTGCTTCTCCTCGACGCTCAATACCTCGCACAAGAAGTGGAGGAGAATGGCGAATTTCCCCGAAACGCCCCTGGCCCGCTGGGCGCCCTCCTCGGTGAGGAGGACGCTCTCGTAGACCCGGTGGTCCACCAGGCCGGAGGAGGTGAGCGTCTTGAGGGCGGCGGAGACGGCCGGCTTCGCCACCCCCAGCTTCTCCGCGATGTCCGTCACCCGGGCGTAGCCTTTCTCCCGCTGGAGGTCGTAGATGGCCCGCAGGTAGTGCTCCAGGCTGGGCGAGAGGCTGCCGCCGCGGCGCGGCGCATGGGGGGGTGGCATGGCAAGCTCCTGGTTTCGGTTAGGCGACTGGTGAAAGAATTTACCAGGATTAGGCGCAGACAACAATGTTAATCTAAATTAACTTAAGAAGAATTTCAACCCCTTGTCACGATTCGTTGAAGGGGGCTGAAAGAAAAGAGACTAGAAGCTCACAACCATTTT
Organism: uncultured Nitrospinaceae bacterium; assembly: GCA_964394385.1. Lineage (GTDB taxonomy): Bacteria > UBA8248 > UBA8248 > UBA8248 > UBA8248 > CAYMWZ01. The sequence continues at coordinate 4,487 of CAYMWZ010000104.1, forward strand.
GTTATCAATTCATTTTTGTTTTTTATCAAGAAGTTCCTTTAACTTTTGTGCCGGTGACTCCCCCGCCTCGCTCACGATCCGGGTGGAGGGCTTCCACAGGGAGAGCTTCTTCTCCGGGGCGCGCGCCAGGGGGCCGGAGGCGAGGCCCCCGGTCTCGATGAGATGAGCCACGAGGGGGCCGACGAAGGTCCGGCTCTCCACCCGCACCGGGATGCGCGAGGGGTCAGCCGTGACCCAGATCCACGCGCGCCCCTTCCGGTTGAGGGCTTCGTCCTCGATGAACTCGGGCTCGACCAAAAATGTGCGCACCGGGCCCCACAGGGAGTCGAGCCACTCCTCCCGGCTGACGCGGAGGCGGACGCGCCGGGTCTTCCGCCGGTCGAAGACGCGGATCTCGGCCTCCTCCCCGGGCCGCTGGGCCTGGGCGCGAATCTTGTAGAAGGCGCTCAGGGCGTCCAGCACCTCCCCGGGGGTCTCGTAGTGGGTGGGAGGCTTTCCGGGGCGGCCGTAGATGACGCGGGGGCCCTCGAAGAGGAACCACTTGTGGCTGCGGTAGCTGTACCCCTCGATCTGGTGGATGTCGATCCGGTGGCTGAAGAGGAGGGCCGCGTCGGCGTAGCTCTCCGCCGTATCCTTGACCGGGTAGATCCGGTGGACCAGCCCCAGGGTGGTGAGCCTGAGGCGGTAGCGGAACACCTGCCGCCCCTCCCAGGCGAGCGGCCCCTCGACGGAGAGCCGGGCCTTGGCGACCGGAAGCCCCAGCCAGCGGATCTGGAAGGTGAGCTCCTCCCCCCCTCGGAAGGGCAGGGGGGGCGCGGCGGCGGCGCGAGAGGAGACCGCCATCGCCGCGAGGGCCAGGAGGCAAGAGGCGACGAGCACCCTGGGCTTCCCCGGGGGAGGTTTCATTTTTCCAAAAGGGGCTGGATGGCCCCGCGGACGCCGGCCCACTCGCCCAGCGTCCCCGGCAGGACGCGGGTGGACCTGTGGGCCCGCTCGAAGGCCTGGTGCACCCAGGTCCGGCGCGCCGGCCCGAGGAGGAGCTCCCCGGCCTGGGCCAGGCCCCCCACGAGGACGATGCACTCGGGATTGAGCAGGTTCATCAGGTTGGCGATGCCCGTGCCGAGCATCCTCCCCGCGCGCTCCCACAGGGCGAGGGTGTCCGGGTCCCCCGCCCGGGCGAGTTCGGCGAGGCGCAGGGGCGTCACCTCTGGGAGTTTGGCGATCGCCGAGCCGGGCCTGCGGGCGGCGGCCTTGGCGTCCCGGACGAGGGCCCAGCCCGAGGTGCAGGCTTCCAGGCATCCGGTGGCCCCGCAGGTGCACGCGGGGCCGTCGGCCAGGACGCACATGTGGCCCACCTCGCCCGCCACTCCCGCCGCCCCCTCCCAGACCCGCCCGTCCACCACGAAGGCCCCGCCGATGCCGGTGCCCAGGGTGAGGAGGAACATGCTGCGGAAGGGCACCCCCGCCCCGGCGTGGAACTCCCCCAGGGCGGCGGCGTTGGCGTCGTTCATGACCGAGATCGGCACCTCGCCGTAGGCCTCCCGGACCCGCCTCCCCAGGTCAAAGCCCGAGAGCGCCGGGAGGTTGGGCGACTGGATGATCCGGCCCGCCTGGGAGTCGATCACCCCGGCGACCCCGATCCCCACCCCCGCCGGCCGCTCGCCCGCGATGAGGCCGGCCGCCGTCGAGCGCAGGGCCTCGAAGATGGCCTCGGCGCTCGCCTGGGAGGCGGAGTCGGCGCGGGCGACCGCCTCGCGCTCGCCCGAGGGGCTGAAGCGGGCCGCCTTGACCTGCGTGCCGCCGAGGTCGATCCCGAGAAGGACGCTCACGGCTCAGACCACCTCGGTTTGGATGAAGCGGCCCCGGCTCACCCTCGCCCCGAAGGGATATCCGGCCGATAGGACGGCGAAGTCGCCCTCCTTGGCGAGTTTCTCCGCCAGGATGCGCGGCCTGAGCTCCGTCAGGATCTTTTCGGGACGGATCCGCCGCGGGATCTTCCACGGGATCACGCCCCAGGAAAGGGCGAGCCGGCGCACGGTCCCCTCCGAGCTGCTGATGGCGAGGACCTTCTGCCTGGGGCGGTGAATGGCGACGCGCCTGGGCGTGTCGCCCGAGTCGGTGGGGCAGATGATCAGGGCCGCCTCCAGCTGCTCGGCGAGCATGACGGCGGTGTGGGCGATGGCGTAGGCCAGCTCGCGGGACGCCTTCCCGGATCGCCTCAGGCGGGTGGGCGAGGGCTCGATGAGGCTTGCCTCGGCGGCCTCGGCGATGCGCGCCATCGTGCGGACGACGCCCGCGGGGTTTTTCCCTGTCGCGGTCTCCTCGCTCAGCATGACGGCGTCCGTGCCGTCGAGGATGGCGTTCGCCACGTCGCCGGCCTCGGCCCGCGTGGGGCGCGCGGAGGCGACCATGGAGAGGAGCATCTCGGTGGCCGTGATCACGGGCTTTCCGCATTGGTTGGCGTAGGCGATGATCCGCTTTTGTACGATGGGGACCTCCTCGAGCGGGATCTCGATCCCCAGGTCGCCACGGGCCACCATGACCCCGTCGGTGGCCTCGATGATCTCCTCCAGGTTGGTCACCGCCTCGCTCTTCTCCATCTTGGCCACGATGGGGATCTTCCCCTTGCGGGAGCGAATGTGGCTTCTGCAGAGCTCGATGTCCTCCGCGGTCCGGACGAAGGAGAGCCCGAAGTAATCGACCTCCTGGCGGACGCCGAAGGCGATGTCCTTGATGTCCTTTTCGGTCAGCGCGGGGATGTTGAGGAAGGTGTCCGGGAGGTTGATGCCCGCCCCATCCTTCAAGGGTCCGCCCACCACCACCCGGCAGACGGCCTCTTCCTTGCCGGGCGCCGTCACCTCGAGCTGGAGCTTCCCGTCCCAGATCATGAGGCGGTGGCCCTTGACGAGCTGGGGGAGGAGTTCGGGCCGGTTGACCGAGAGCCGCTCCGATGTGCCGAGGAGGGGGCGGCCCACGATTCGCACGCGGTGTCCCTCGCGCAGGGCCTCGCCGGGGCGCACCTTGCCGAGGCGGAATTTTGGGCCGGCCAAGTCGGCCAAAACCGCGATCGGGCGCTTCTCCTCGGCCGCGATGCGGCGGATCTTTTGGATGGTGGCCCGGTGCTCGGCGTGGGTGCCGTGAGAGAAGTTCAGGCGGGCGACATTCATCCCGGCGCGGATCATGGAGCGGAGGGTGGAAGTGTGGCGGCTCGCGGGGCCAAGGGTGCAGACGATTTTGGTCCGGGGCATGCGGAGGCCGGGCTCCTCTCGGATGAAAGCCGGGCGCGTGGCGTGGCCTGGGGTTCAGCGTATCAGCGTTATACTACCCGCATTGGCCTCCGGGAAAAACTGTGGAGTCGAGCCGCTACGGGCCGCCGGCGGGGGGGGAGGGGGCCACCTGGGATCCGGGGTTCCGGGAGGGGCTGGGGTCCCTATTTCGGCAGGATCAGCTCGGGGGCCAGGAACTTGACGAACCTATTGGGCGGGGGCTTGAGGTTCGCCGTGGCTTCTGGGCTGAACTCGACGCGCGCGAAGTAGCTCTCCGCCTGGGAGCGGGTGTCGTCGGTGTCTATCATGAGGGAGATGCCGCCCACCATCGGGGGTTCTTGGCCGAAAACCCTGCGGTAGTCCTCCAAAACGTTCCGCTTTTCGGTGACCCACTTGTTGAGCTCTCGTCTCCCGCTGCGGACGACGATGTAGTGGACCATGGAGTTTTTCTGGCTCTGGAGGACGGCGCCTTCCGGGACGCTCGTCTCCCAGATGTAGCCGATGATCTGGCTGTTCACGAAGCTGGGGAAGCGCGGGAAGATGACGTAGAGGCCGGCCGCCTGATCGTCGCGGTTGATGACGCGGGCGTCGGCGTTCGGGGGGAGCTTCGTGACCTTCCAGCGCCACGAGAGCATGGGGTAACGGCTGAGGTCGAGCGTGACCTCCCGATAGATGGAGACCGCGGCTTTGTCGCTCCGCAGGCGAAGGACGCTCTCCCCGTTCTCGCCGACGATCTTCACGTCGGGCGTGCCTTGCCAGACTTTCAGGGTCCAACCCTTGGGCAGGTCAAGGTGTCCGTTTTGCGTGTGGGGCGGTGTGAAGTCGGTGACGAGGAGGGTGGTTTCTTGGCTGGAGGCGTCGGGTGCGGCGAGAGCGACGAAGATGATGACGAAAGGCAAGAGAAAGGCGCTGCGGATGTATTTCATCCAGAGATACCTCCGCACCCTTTTTCCCCCGGCTGGGCGGGCCGGGGCGCCCGAAAAATGAATGTACAGTAAGTTTCCAGCCCTAAAGCACAAGCACCACCATCAGGTCCATCACGTTCGTCCCCGTGAGACCCGTGGTGACCAGCGCGCCCTCGCGCTGGAGAAAACCGAAGCTGTCATTATTGTTCAGATACGCCTGTACGTCAACATTTTGAATTTTCGCCTTTTTGACGGTTTTTCCGTCCACAAAGGCCCCGGCGGCCGGGGTGGGGCCGTCCCTGCCATCGGTGCCTGCGGCAAGGAGGCAGACGTTTTCGGCCCCCTCCATCCGGAGGGCAAAGGAGAGGGCGAGCTCCTGGCATCGGCCCCCG
>CAYMWZ010000105.1:0-9020 GCA_964394385.1 uncultured Nitrospinaceae bacterium
CCTCCTTCCCCTCGCTGTCGGCGACCTGCGCCGAGTAGAAGCCCCCCCCCGGGGAGGTCATCTCCCGGAGAACGTAGTCGAGCGTGTCGGTGACCACGGAGCGGTAGAAAACGTTCCCCGTGGCCTGGCAGGCCTCCAAGTAGGCGCGCGCGAGGAGAGCGTTGTCGTAGAGCATTTTTTCAAAATGGGGAATGAGCCAGTAGGGGTCCACGCTGTAGCGGTGGAAGCCTCCGCCGAGCTGATCGTACATCCCCCCCAGGGCCATCCGCTGGAGGGTGAACTCGACCATCTGGAGGAGGTCACCGTCCCCGCTCCGGCGCCACTGGCGCAGGAGCAGCATGAGGGCCATCGAGGGGGGAAACTTGGGCGCCCCGCCGAAGCCGCCCCAGGCCGAGTCAAAATTTCGGCCGAGCTCGGCCACCGCGTTGGCGATGATGCGGTGCGAGAGGACTTCGGCCGTGGGAGCCGCCAGGCCCGCCTGGCTCAGCGCCCCGGTGAGCTTGCCCGCGTTCTCTTCGAGATCGGCCCGGCGCGTCCGGTAGACCTCGGCCAAGCGCAGGAGGAGGCTCTTGAAGCCGGGGCGCCCCCAGCGGTCCTCGGGCGGGAAGTAGGTGCCCCCGTAGAAGGGCCTGAGGTCGGGCAGGAGGAAGACGCTCATCGGCCAGCCCCCCTGGCCGGTCATCATCTGGACGGCCTCCATGTAGATGCCGTCGAGGTCGGGCCGCTCCTCGCGGTCGACCTTGATGGAGACGAAGTGCTCGTTGAGGATCTTGGCCACCTCCTCGTCCTCGAAGCTCTCGTGCTCCATGACGTGGCACCAGTGGCAGGCCGAGTAGCCCACCGAGAGGAAGATCGGCTTGTCCTCCTCCCGGGCGCGCCGGAGCGCCTCCTCGCCCCAGGGATGCCAGTCCACCGGGTTGTGCCTGTGCTGAAGAAGATAGGGGCTCGTCTCGCCGGCGAGGCGGTTGGTGCGCTCGGGCTGGCTCATGCAGGGACCTCAGAGGGAACAGAGAGGGCGAGGCGCCCTCCCCGGGTGGGCGACGCCGGGGGCCGGCGGAGGCCGCCGGCCCGAAATCCTACCGAGCCATTCTTGGGGATGGGCGCGGGGAGGTCAAGAAGCGGAAAGCCGGCCTTTTCTCACTCCCTCCCGAACAGCCCCGGCTGAGGAACCACCTCCCCGTGGCGCTCCACCCGCCCGTCCCCCCGGATGTGAAAAATTTCCTCCCCCCACCGCTCGGCCCAGGCGGCCGAGACGAGGTGGAGCCTGTGGCAGCGGCGCGGGTCCTCCTCCGCGCAGAGGATCGCCGTGGGGGCCGCCCGGGCGCGCTCCTTGAGGCGCCCGAGGGCCTCGCCGAAGGCGGGGCTGGCGCGCACCTCCCCCCAGTCGCGCTTCCCCCCCAGGGCCTCTCCCTCCCAGACGTACTCAATTCCCCGCCGGGCGAGGGCCTCCCCCAGGGCCTCCTTGTTGTGCTGGGGGTGGCGGCGGCTGAAGGGAATTCTTCGCACGTCCACCAGGCAGGCGATGCCCTGGCCTTCGAGGAGCTCGATCAAGCGATCGATGGCGTGGCGGCTGTGGCCGACCGTCCAGAGGCGGGGGGGCACCCTCACCCCAGCCCCTCGATCACGGCGGCGGCCAGCTCGCTGCCCTTGTGGAAGAGGTCCACGCGCAGGTTCTCGTCCGGGGCGTGGGGGTTTGAATCTGCGTTGGCGAGGGGGAGCCAGACCGAGGGGATGCCGAGGTCCTTCGTGAAGAGGGTGTCGGGCACGCTCCCGCCGAAGTTGGGGTAGACGACGGGCTGCTCCCCGCCCCGCCCGATGGCGGCCAGGATCTTCTGCACCAGGGGATGGTCGGCCGGGGTCTTGCTCGGCTCGAAGGTGACGAGCTTCCTGACTTCGACGTCCCCGAAGCCCTCCTTCTTGAGAAAGGCGCAGACGGCTTCGTAGAGCTTGTTCGGCTCCTGGTCCACCACGAGGCGGAAGTCCACCTTGGCGCGCGCGGCGCCCGGGATGACGGTCTTGACCCCCTCCTGGGAGTAGCCCCCCTGGAAGCCGCAGATGTTCAGGTTGGGCCCGGTCAGGGTCTTCTTGTAGAAGGCGCCCATGTCGGGGATGCGCCGGGCGCCCTCCCCCAGGGCGGCCGTGAGCTCCGAGGCCGGATCCGGGATCCCCGCCAGCGCCTCCTCGTCCGCCCGCCCCATGGGGCGGACCGCCTCGTAGAAGCCCGGCACGCGCACGCGGCCCCTCTCGTCCCTGAGCGCCCGCACAGCCTCGATGAGCCGCCAGAAGGGGCTCTCGACCGCCCCCCCGTAGGTGCCCGAGTGGAGGTCCTTGCCCGCGCCGCGCGCGATGAGCTCGAGGTAGAGCATCCCGCGGCAGCCGAGGGCCAGGGTGGGCCGCGCCGAGGGGTGGAGGGAGCCGTCCGACGAGCAGGCGACGTCGGCCTTGAGGAGGTCCTTGTGCCCAAGGACGAAGGGGCGCAGGTTGGGGGAGCCCATCTCCTCCTCCCCCTCGATGAAGAACTTGATCGTGACGGGCAGGGGGGTGTTCGTCCTCCGGAAGGCCTCGACCGCCTTGAGCTGGGCGAAGTGCTGGCCCTTGTTGTCCGCCGCCCCCCGCGCGAAGAGGCGCCCCTCCCTCACCTCGGGCGCGAAGGGGGGCGAGGCCCAGCCCTCGGCGAGGTCGGCGGGCTGGACGTCGTAGTGGCCGTAGACGAGGAGCGTCCCCGCTTGGGCCGGGCCCCTGACCTCGCCGTAGACCACGGGCTGGCCCGCCGTGGGGAGGATGCGCGCCTCGACCCCCGCCCGCTCCATGAGGCCCACCAAGTGCCCGGCCGCCTCCCGGACCCCGGTGTTGAGCGTGCTGATGGAGGGGAGCCTCAGGTACTCGATGAGTTGGCCGAGGCTCTCCTCGCGGCGGGAGCGGAGGTAATCGGTGACGGCGGACATGGGTTCCTCCCGATGGCCGGGGCTCGGGCCCCAGCCGTTGCCGAATGGAGTCCGCGCGATTATGCTCCGGGAGGGTCCGGTTTGAGAAGAACCCCGGCGCGTTTCTTCGGCATAGGCAAAGGAGGCGGGATGAGGCCGCGAGAGGCCCTCAGCCGGGCGGGGGCGTCCATCAGGCGCGCACGTAGGCTGGTCCGGCTCCGGCGGGTGGTCCTCCTCGCCTCTCTCTTCTTCTTGGCGACGAGCTGCGTCCGGCCCCTGCCGACCGGCTTGCAGCCCCCCGCGCCCCCCACCCACGCCTACCTGGAGCGCGAGGTCGCCCTCAGCGGGAGCGCCCCCGGCTCCCCCCTGGAGGGCTACATCGTCCAGCCCCAGGGGAGAGGGCCCTTCCGCTGCGCCGTCCTCCTCCACGGGAGGGGGGGCTGGTGGCGGGCCTACGTCCGCTACGGGACGGAGCTCGCCTCCCGGGGCATCGCCGCCCTCCTCATCAACTACCACTCCGCCCACTACGTGGACATGGAGGGCCTGAACAGCACCTTCGAGGAGCGCCGGCAGCTCTTCGAGGCCCAGAACGAGGACATCTACCGCGCCACGGCCGAGTTCGCCCGGAGCCCCCTCTGCGCGGGGGGGAGGGTGGGGGTCGTCGGCTTCTCCCTCGGGGCCGACAAGGCCATGCGCGCGGCCGCCGCTCTTCCCGAGGTCGGGGCCGTGGTGGCCTACTACGGCCCCTACGACTACGTCTCCTTCATCCGCACCCGGGTGAACCCCGTCCTCCTCGCCATCGCCACCGAGGACCTGCTTCGGTGGAAGCAGTACCTGGAAGCCCAGAGCCCCATCCGGACGGCGGAGAGGACGCGGGCCGCCGTCCTCCTCCTCCACGGGGTGGAGGACGCCGTCATCCCCGCCCAGCAGTCCATCCGGATGATGGACGCCCTGCGCCGCCGGAGGGGAGGGGCCGCCCGCTTGAAGCTCTACGAGGGGGTGGGGCACAATTTCATCCTGCGCCGGGGCCCTCCCGAAGTGCGTGACGACTCCATCCGGCTCGCCGTGGATTTCCTCCGCCAAAGCCTCCCGGCGGAGGGCCCCGCCCGGATCGGGGAGAGGACGCCTCCCCCGGGGCCCCGGGGCGGCTGAGGCCCGCGGCCCGACAACCCCAGACACGCCGAGCCTTCCCGCCCTCCCCGCCCCGCGGGGAGAGGCCCGCAACCGGGGAGCGTCATGGACACCACGCCCGACGGACGCCACGGCCAGAGCGAAGCCTGGACCCGCGAATGGGTGGGCTGGTGCGAGCTGGACCCGCCCGGGGACGTCGAGGCGGGAAACTGGGGCACCTGGACCCTGACCTACCACGTCGGGCGCTACGGGTTGGACGACGGGGGAACCCTCGTCCTCTCCCGCCGCTTCGCGAGCGACTGGGCCCAGCCCCAGACGGAGGATCCCTCGGGGGACCACTACGCCCGCGTCTCCACCACCGGCGACGCGAAGCTTCGGGTGCGCTGGGATCCCAAGTCGAACGTCCGGCCCTGGCAGCGGGGCCTCGTCATCGATGTCTTCGACAGCTATCTCGCCGAGGGAGAAACCGTCACCATCGTCCTGGGGGATCGCGCGGGCGGGGGGCGCGGCACGCGCGCGCAGACCTTCTGCGAGCGGCGCCACCGCATGCGCCTGTTCGCGGACTGCTTCGGGACCGGGCGCCTCGTCGAGGCGGCCGGCACCCCCACCTTCGCCATCGTCCCGGGCCCCCCGGCGCGGATCGTCCTCCACGGGGCCACCGAGCAGGCCCCGGGCGGGGACGCATGGCTCCTGGTCAAACTCGAGGACCGCTGGGGCAACCCCTGCCAGGGGACGGAGGCCGCGGTGCGCCTCCTCGCCGAGGGGGGCCGGTGCGCGGGGCTTCCCGAGCGGGTGCGCTTCGAGCGCGGCCGGCCCGCCGTGGTCCGCCTCGAGGGGCTGCGCTGGGAGGCGGGCGCCCTCGGGAGGGTGCGCGGGGAGGCGGAGGGCGCCCTCGCGGAGGAGGTGCCGCCGGCCTGGAGCCACCGGGTGCGCGCCCTGGAGCGGGCGCACAGGTGGCGGCCCTTCTGGGGGGATCTCCACGGCCAGAGCGAGGAGACCGTGGGCACCAACACCGCGGAGGACTATTTCGCCTTCGCCCGCGACAAGGCGGGGGCGGATTTCTGCTGCCACCAGGGGAACGATTTTCAGGTCACCCGGGAGACCTGGCAGGCCATCCGGGCCGCCACGCGCAAATACAACGAGCCGGGCCGGTTCGTCACCTTCCTCGGGGTGGAGTGGTCGGGCATCACGGGGATGGGGGGGGACCGCAACGTGATCTACCGGGGGGACGACGGGCCCCTCCACCGGACGAGCCACTGGCAGATCGAGGACTGGAGCGATGAGGCGGCCGACCGCTACCCCCTCGACGCGCTCTACAAGGAACTCGAGGGGCGGGAGGACGTCATGCTCGTCCCCCACATCGGGGGCCGGCGGGCGAGCCTGGAGCACCACCACCCCGGCCTCGAGCGGGCGCTCGAGATCTACTCCTCCTGGGGGGTCTTCGAGTGGTTCGCCGAAGAGGCCCTCGAGCGGGGCTGGCGGGTGGGGCTCATCGCCGGCAGCGACGGCCACAAGGGAAGGCCGGGGGCGAGCTACCCCGGGGCGGCCATCTTCGGCGTCTACGGGGGGCTCGCCTGCATCTACGCGGAGTCCCTGACGCGCGAGAGCCTCTGGGAGGCCCTGCGCGCCCGCCGGTTCTACGGGACGACGGGGCGGAAGATCCACCTCGCCTTCTCCTCGGGGGAGCGCTTCATGGGCGAGGAGTTCGAGGCCGCCTCCCCGCCCGCCTTCCGGGTGCGGGCGGTGGGCGACTGCGGGATCGAGGCCGTCGAGCTCAGGCGGGCCTCCAAGTTGATCGCCTCCCACCGGCCCAAGGACGCCGCCGCCCGGGGCTCCGACTGGCTGCGCGTGGCCTGGAGCGGGGCCCGCATCCACCAGCGGAACCGCCAGACCCACTGGCACGGGGGCCTCCGGGTGGACCGGGGCGCCATCCGCGAGGCGCGCAACTGGCAGGTGGACAACCTGGAGGAGGGCATCCAGGAGGCCTCCCCCCGCAGCCTGCGCTGGAGGAGCCGGACGACGGGGGACGCGGACGGAGTCGAGTTCCGCCTGGAGGGGGGCGAGGGCGCCCGGCTCGCGTTCGAGACCGAGGTCGTGCGCTTCGAGCTCCCGCTCGACGGGGTGGGCCCCGAGCCCCACGTGATCCCCGCGGGCGGGGTGCGCCAGCAGGTCGCGGTCCAGCGCATCAGCCCCGACCCCGGCCCCCCCGAGGCGGACCTCGCCTTTCAGGTGAAGGAGGAGGATTTCTTGCCCGGCTGGAACCCCTACTTCGTCAAGATCCTCCAAGAGGACGGGGCCATGGCCTGGAGCAGCCCCATCTTCGTCCGCAAGCCCTAATGGTTCCCCCCCGCGGCGCGATTCGGTAGGATCCTGATCGCCAGACGCCGCGCCTCCCTCCGGGCGCCTTCCCTCGCGAGGATCCGGATGCTCGACGCCGAAACCATCCAGGCGCTCCGCGGGAAGCACTACAACGCCACCCTGGCGGACATCCGCGTGGCCCACGAGGCCCTCTGGTGCTTCCGCGTCAAGCCCGACTTCCCCGTCCCCGCCTTCAAACCCGGCCAGTACACCACCCTGGGCCTCGGCAACTGGGAGCCGCGCCACCCGGGCGCCGTGACGGAGGAGAAGCTTGAGGAAAAGAAACTCCGCCGCGTGGGGCGGCGGGCCTACTCGGTCTCCCACCCCGTCGCCGACGAGGGAGACGGCGGGAGCCTCATCCCCCCCGAGAAGGTGGATTTTTTGGAGTTCTACATCGTCATGGTGGAGGGGGGCGAGAACGAGGCTCCCCCCCTCCTCACTCCCCGCCTGTTCCTCTTGAACAAAGGGGACCGGCTCTACATGGGGGAGAAGTTCACGGGGGAGTACACCCTCGACACCATGGAGAACATCCGCCGCCGGGAGGACGGCCTCGTCGTCTTCGCAGCGACGGGCACGGGAGAGGGCCCGCACAACTTCATGATCTGGGAGCTCCTCCGGACGGGCTTCAAGGGCCGGATCGCCTCGATCGTCTGCGTGCGCTACAAGAACGACCTCGCCTACGAGCCGATCTACCGCGCCATCGAGCGCAAGCACCCGAACTTCTCCTACCACACCCTCGCCACCCGCGAGGCCCACGCGATCCACAACAAGGTCTACATCCAGGACTACATCGAATCGGGCGGATTCGAGCGCGACCTGGGGCGCGAGATGCGCCCCGAGGACACCCACATCTTCCTCTGCGGCAACCCCGCCATGATCGGCATCCCCAAGGTGCGCGAGGGGCAGAAGATCTGGCCCGGGGGAAAGCGAGGGGTCATCCAGATCATGGAGGAGCGCGGCTTCACCATGGACTACGCCCGCACGAAGGGGAACGTCCACTACGAGAAGTACTGGTAGGAGCCCGGCCATGCCCGACCTCGTCTGCGAGCGGGAGGGAGGCGTCGCCATCCTGCGGCTCAACCGCCCCCGGGTGCGGAACGCCGTCAACGAGGCGATCATGGAGGGCCTCTCCGCCGAGGTGGACCGCCTCGCCGGGGAGACGGGCCTGCGCGCCGTGCTCGTGACGGGGGCGGGCGGGGAGGCCTTCTGCGCGGGAGGGGACCTCAAGTGGCTCCAGTCCCATGAGACGGGGGAGATGGGAGAGGCCATGAGCCGCAGGATGCAGGGGATCCTCTCCCGCCTCGCCGCCCTCCCCGTCCCGGTGATCGGCGTCCTGAACGGCTACGCCCTGGGCGGGGGGACCGAGATCGCCTTGGCCTGCGACATGCGGGTGATGGAGGAGCACGCCTACTTGAGCTTCAAGCAGGCGCGCTTGGGCCTCATGACGGCCTGGGGCGGGGGGGCGCGCCTCGTCCGCCTGGCCGGCTACGCGCGGGCGATGGAGCTCCTCGCCACCTGCCGGGAGCTCCCGGCCCGGGAGGCCCTGGCCATGGGCCTCGCCAACGCCACGGCGCCCAGGGGAGGGGGCCTCGCCGAGGGGATGCGGCTGGCCGGGGAGGTCGCCAAGGGGGCGCCACTCGCCATACGCTCCATCAAGACCTTGCTCTCCGCCGCGGGGGAGCGCAGCCTGGAGGAGGCCCAGGATCTCGAGGCCGCCCTCTTCCGCGAGATCTGGAGCTCGGAGGACCACGCCGAGGCCGTGCGCGCCTTCCTGGAGAAGCGCGACCCTCTCTTCCGGGGCAAATAGGAGCAGCCGATGGGGGAGGAGGAAAAATCCCGCCGCTTCGAGACCCGCTCGGGCCTTCCCCTGAAGCCCGTCTACGGGCCCGAGGACGTGCCGTCCGGCTGCGACCCGGGCCGCCCCGGGGAGTACCCCTACACCCGCGGCATCCACCCCGCGATGTACCGCGAGCGGCTGTGGACCATGCGCCAGTACTCGGGCTTCGGCACCGCCGAGGAGACCAACCGGCGCTACCGCTTCCTGCTGGATGAGGGCAACACCGGCCTCTCGGTCGCGCTCGATCTCCCGACCCAGCTCGGCCTCGACAGCGACGACGAGCGCTCGGTCGGCGAGGTGGGCAAGGTGGGGGTGGCGATCGACACCCTCGACGACATGGATACCATCTTCGAGGGGATCCCCCTCGACCGGATCAGCACCTCCTTCACGATCAACTCCACGGCGGCCATCCTCTACGCCATGTACATCGCCGCCGGGAAGAAGCGGGGCGTCCCGCCCGAGAAGCTCACCGGCACCATCCAGAACGACATTCTCAAGGAGTACGTCGCCCGCGGGACCTGGATCTTCCCCCCCGAGCCCTCGCTGCGCCTCATCGTGGACACCATCGAGTACGGCATCCGGCACACCCCCCGCTTCAACACCCTGAGCGCGGCGGGGGCCCACTTCCGCGACGCCGGGGCCACGGCGGTCCAGGAGGGGGGCTTCACCCTGGCCGACGCCATCGTGTACGCGGAGCGCTGCGCGCGGCGCGGGCTCGCGGTGGACGACTTCGCCCCCCGCATCAGCTTCTACTTCTACACCCACTCGGA
>CAYMWZ010000106.1:0-8912 GCA_964394385.1 uncultured Nitrospinaceae bacterium
CGCCCGCTCGATGGCCGCGAGGCAGCCGCGTCAGTGCATGCCCTTGACGGTGAAGACGAGGGTTCGGGCTCCGGGGGAGGCGGGGATTCCCGCCGCCCCCTGGGCCGCGGCCTCCTCGGGGCTCTCGCTCCGTCGGGCCTTCTCCTCCGCGCGCGGCAGGAGGCGCCCGCCGAAGGAGTTCAGGAGAACGGCCCCCACGCTCGCCGCCATGGCGATCATCGCCCAAACCGGCTCGACGAGACCCGTCGTCGCGAGGGGAACGCCGACCCCGTTGAAGGCGAAGGCCAGCGTGAGGTTCTGAACCGTCTTCCGGTAGCTCCTCTTGGCGATGAGGAAAGACTCATGAACGGCTCTCGTCCCCTCCCTCACCAGAACGATGTCCGCCGACTCGATGGCGATGTCGGTTCCCGCTCCGATGGCGAGGCCCACGTCCGCCTGCATCAGGGCAGGTGCGTCGTTGATTCCGTCCCCCACGAAGGCGACGCGGTTGCCCCGGGATTGGATCTCGCGCACCTTCCCGGACTTCTCCTGGGGGAGGACCTGGGAGAGCACCTCTTCGATGCCGAGTTCGGCCCCCACGCGCTCGGCCGTCCGGCGGTTGTCTCCGGTGAGCATGAGGGTTCTGAGGCCCATTTTCCGGAAGCGCTCGATCGTCTCCTTGGCGTCTCCCTTTATCCGGTCGGAGAGGCAAAGGAGCCCCGCGATTTCTCTCCCTTCGGCGAGGGCGACCACCGTGAGTCCCTTGGCCTCGAATCCCTCGGCGGCCCGTTGGGCCTCGGCGACTTCCACCCCTTCCTCCGCCAGGAACCGGAGGGTGCCCACGAGGGCCCTTCTTCCGGCCACCGTCCCGCGGACCCCCCGGCCCGGGAGCGCCTTGAAGTCCTCGCAGGGAAGCGGATCGACGCCCTCCTCCTTCGCGCGGGCGACGATCGCCCCCGCGAGGGGGTGCTCGGAGGCGTTCTCGAGGCTGGCGGCCGCCCGGAGGATCTCCTGTGGAGAACGCCCTCCGAGGGGGACGATCTCCGTCACGGAGGGCTTCCCTTCGGTGAGGGTTCCCGTCTTGTCAAAGACGAAGACGGAGACGTCCTTGAAAGCCTGGATGGCCTCCCCGCTGCGGAGGAGGATCCCCCGGAGCGCCGCCTCTCCGCCCGCCCGGATGAGGGCCAGGGGGGTGGCCATTCCCAGGGCGCACGGATAGCCCATGACCAGGACGGCCAGGGCGGCGAAGCCCGCGCGCGCCGGATCGGGCGCCCCCCAGATGAGCCAGGCGCCCACCGCCCAGAAGGCGAAAGCCCCCGCGGCGAAAGCCAGGACGCCGGGAACGAAGTACAACAGAATTCTCTCGACCAGGAGCAGGATTCCCGGCTTGAGGGCTCGGGCCTCCTCGATGTTCCGGGCGACCTGGCGGAGGAAGCTCTCCTCCCCGACGCGGCTCACCCGGACGAGGAGGCTCCCGTGGTGATTCAATGAGCCCCCGATCACCTCTTGGCCGGGGCCCTTTTCTTTCGGAATCGGCTCCCCCGTGACCAGGCTCTCGTCCACCGTCGAGTATCCCTCGGCCACCGCGCCGTCCACGGGCACATGCTCCCCGGGGCGGACCCGGACGATCTCGCCCGGGGAGATGTCCTCGACCGGCACTTCCTCCTCCCGTCCCCCCCGCACCACCCGCGCCGTGGCGGGCTGGAGGCTCAGGAGCTTGCGCACGGCCTGGGAGGCCTTCGTCCGCACGAGCAGCGAGACGTATCCGCTCAGGATGTGGTAGGCGGTGACGAACACCGCCACCCCGAAGAAGTCGGGAGCCGGAAATGCGGCGGAGAAGAAACCGATGAATCCTCCCGCGAGACCCGCGAAGGCCGCGAACTCCATGAGGACATGCTGGTTCAGGATGCCCCGCCGGGCCGAGCCGACCGCCATCCGCAGGATGTAGAGCCCCGGCCCGAACACCGCGACGAGAGCCAGCCCCATCATGAGCCACGGGGTCCAGGGGTGGGGCCTGCCCAGCCACATGAGGGCCATGGCGAGGAAGGCGATCCAGGAGAGGGCTCCCGTGAGGACGAGGCGGTCCTTCTCGCGCCGGAGCTCGGCCTCCTCCTCTTCGTAGGTGCGCGCCTTCTTGGGGTCCGCCGTGGTGAATCCCAGATCGCGGAGGGCCTTCAGCAGCTCGGCGGGGTCGCGCTTCGCGGCGTCGAACTGGATGAGCGCTTCCTCGTGGGCGAGGCTGACGTTCACATCGGAGACGCCTTCCATCCGCCCCAGACCCTTGCGGATTGTCTCCGTGCAGAAGGAACAATGCATCCCGCCCACGCGGACGTGGAGCTTCTCCATCGACATCTCAGAGGGCCTCCTTCGTGCGGCGGTTCGCCGACCCGGCGGCGCTTTGCATCCGGGTTCTCCGCGCTCCTTTCCCTGGAGCGCGCGGCTGGCGTCCCCCGTCGGGGCGCCGCTCGATATGCGGACAAACGACGGCATTCCGCCCCTCTTGCAATTGTCCGTTCCAGTTCTCAAGGGTCTTGCGCATCTCCTCGCGCAGCGCCCCCATTTCGCGGATCCGCTCGCCAAGCTCGGTGATTTTGGCTTCCAGGAGGGAGCGCAAATGGACGCAGGGGAGGTTTCCGCCCGCCCGGATCTCGGCCAGTTCCTTGATCTCGGCGAGAGAGAGGCCCAAGGCCTGGGCTTTCCGGATGAAGCGGAGCTGGCCGACGGCCTCGGGCCCGTATCGGCGGAACCCCCCATCCGTCCTCGGCGCCTGGGGCAGGAGGCCGATGTCCTCGTAGTATCGGATGGTCTTTGCCGGGACCTCCGCCGCCTTGGCCAGCTCCCCAATCCGCATGGCGCATCCCTCCCCAGCTTGAGACATCCCCAGGCTCCTTGGGTGACAATCTACACCCTCCAGTCTACTGGAAGATCAAGGGGTTTTTCCCGCGAAGTTTGGATATTTTCCGGGAGCGAAAAGGCGCCGGAAAGCCGGAAATTCTCTTCAAAATCCAGGATTCTCCCCTCGGGCGAAAGGCTATGACCTCTCGCAGGGGCGATGGGTGGGGGATTCTGGGTCAGTCGCTTGGCGTGAAGGCGGTTCCCCGCCGGGAGGCCCTCGCAGGCCGGGCGCGTTCGCCCAGATGAAGCGTGAGGCTCCAGGCCTCTCCCTCACCTCCCCCCCGCGCTCCGGTCCAGCTGGCGGTACTGGATCGCCTCGGCGATGTGGGCGGGGGAGATGTTCTCCTCCTCCGCGAGGTCGGCGATGGTCCGGGCGAGCTTCAGGACGCGGTGGTAGGCGCGCGCCGAGAGCCCCAGCCTCTGCACGGCGAGCTGGAGGAGCCGCCTCCCCTCCGCGTCCGTCTTGCAGAAGCGGTTGATCAGGGCGGGCCCCATGTGGGCGTTCGAGTGGATGCCGGCGATTCCGATGAGGCGCGCCCGCTGCCGTCCCCGGGCGGCCTCGACGCGGCGGCGGATCTCGGCCGAGCCCTCCCCCTCGGGCTCCTCGGCGAGCTCGCGCCAGGCGAGGCGGGGCACCTCGATGTGGATGTCGATCCGGTCGAGGAGGGGGCCCGAGATACGGGCGCGGTGGCGGGCGATCTGCTTGGGGGTGCAGGCGCAGGGCTTGGCGGCGTCGCCATAATGACCGCAGGGGCAGGGATTCATGGCCGCCGTCAGCATGAAGCGGGCGGGGAAGGAGAGGCTCGCCTGGGCGCGGCTGATCGTGATCTTTCCCTCCTCGAGCGGGCCTCGGAGGGTCTCGAGCACGTTTTTGCGGAACTCGGGCAGCTCGTCGAGGAAGAGCACCCCGTTGTGGGCGAGGGAGGCCTCTCCCGGCAGGGGCACCGTCCCCCCGCCCACCATGCCCGCGTCGCTGATGGTGTGGTGGGGGGCGCGGAAGGGGCGCTCGGCCACGAGGGAGCGGCCGGGGCCGAGCTTCCCCATCACGCTCCAGACCTGGCTGGTCTCGATGGCCTCCGGGAGGGTGAGGCGGGGCAGGATGGTGGGGAGCCTCCGGGCGAGCATGCTCTTGCCGCTGCCGGGGGGGCCTAGCATGAGCACGTTGTGTCCCCCCGCCGCAGCCACCTCGAGGGCGCGCTTGGCGTGACGCTGCCCGCGGATGTCGCGGAAGTCCTCCAGGCTCTCGGCGGGGCCGTCGAGGGCGGGGGAGCCGTGCGCCTCGGGAGGGATGTCGAGCTCCCCTTTGAGGAAGCCCACGACCTGGGGGAGGGTGCGGGCGGGATAGATCGGGAGGTTCCCCACCACGGCCGCCTCGGGCGCGTTCTCGGCGGGCAGGATCAAGCCGCCCATCCCCATCCGCCGCGCGAGGACGGCCACGTTGAGCGCCCCGCGCACGGGCTTGAGGGAGCCGTCCAGGGCCAGCTCCCCCAGGAACATGAGGCCCCCTCGGCCTTTGCCGTTTCCGTTCAGGGCGCCGTTGGCCCGCAGCAGGCCCAGGGCGATCGCGAGGTCGAAGGCGCTTCCCTCCTTGCGCATGTCGGCGGGCGAGAGGCTCACCGTGATCCTGCCCAGGGGATAGACGAAGCCCGTGTTCGAGATGGCCGCCCGAATGCGGTCCTTGCTCTCCTTCACGGCCGCGTCCGGGAGCCCCACCGTGGAGTAGGCCGGAAGCCCCCCGGCCAGGTCCACCTCCACCTCAACGGGATGGGCATCCACCCCGACCACCGCCGCTGCCTGGGTCTTGGCCAGCATGGGATTTCCTCCGGTACGTAAACCCGAATATATAGCGAAATATAGGACGAAAATATGTCGAAATCAAGAATTTTCTTTTTGGGAGAAATGCCTGTTTTTACGGAATTTTCAGGGATTGCAGACCCTCTCCCGAGGAAAACGCCGGGCGGGCTTGGGGTTTCCCTCGGGGCGAGGAGGGGGAGCAGCCGGGGGCCCTAGGGGACGAGGGACAGGAAGGGCAGGCGCCCCCGCATCGGCAAGAGGGAGCGGCGGTCCTCGGGGGGGAGGTCCCCCGGCAGGATGGGCCGCTCAGGGAGGGTGAACTCCGCCTCGAAGGTCTCCCCTTCCCGGAATACCCCAAGGCGCACCTTCTCCCCCACCTTTAATGACTTGATCACCGCGGCCGTCTTATCCGTGTCGTCCAGCTTCTGGCCGTTGAGGTGGGTGATGATGTCTCCTCCCAGCAGGAACTCCTCCCCGCTGATCTTGATGGGGAGGCGGCCTCCCCGCAGCTCCGCCTTTTCGGCAGGGCTCCCGGGCTCGATGGTCTCCACGAGGAAACCCTCCACGAGCGGCAGCTTGAGGAGGGATTGCAGCTCCTTGTCCACGAACTTCCCGCTGATGCCGACCCAAGGCCGGATGACGCGGCCTTTCTCGACCAGCTGGGGGAGAATCCCCTTCGCGATGTTGATCGGAACGGCGAAGCCGAGGTTTTGGGCCTCCGGCAAGACCGCCGTGTTGATCCCCACCACCTCACCGCAGCGGTTGAGGAGCGGCCCGCCGGAGTTGCCCGGGTTGATCGCCGCGTCGGTCTGGATGAAGGGGAGCATCCGGCTCATGGGGGTGTCGGGGAGGGTCCGGTTCAGCCCCGAGACGATGCCCCGCGTCAGGGTCTGATCCAGGCCCAGCGGGTTTCCGATGGCGACGACTTCCTCCCCGACCTGGAGGGCGTCCGAGTCGGCCAGCTTAGAGACGGGAAGACGGCCCCCGGCGGGGACCGGGATGCGGATGACCGCGATGTCCAGCAGGGGGTCCGCCCCCAGGAGCTTGGCGGGAGCCGTTCTGCCGTCGTCCAAGGTCACGGTGATCGCGCCCCGGCGGAAGACGACGTGGGAGTTCGTCAGGATGAGGCCATCCGCGTCGACGATGAAGCCCGAGCCGATGCTCGTGACCACCCGGTCGGTGACCTTGAAGGGATCGATCCCCACGGCGGAGACGAAGACCACCGAGGGCGACGCCTCCTTGAAGAGTTCCGGGAGCGGCTTCGCGCAGGCGGGGCGCTCCTCCGCGAGGGCCGCGGGTGGAGCCGCCAGGCAGAGAAGAAGAAAGGCCACGGCCGTCCAGCCTTTCACGTACCTCTCCTCATGGAAGGAAGCCACGGGCGCCAGAAAATAGCCCAGAAAGGCCATTATCTCACCCTCTCCCGTGGCGCGGGAAGCGCCGGGGGCCGCCCCCGAGGGGAGTCCGCGGGAGTCCGGCCCGGTGGTATGCTATGGCCGTCTTTCCGCCCGAAGCTCCTCGCCCTCCCGCCACAAGGGAGGAGGAGGCCCCGCCCCTGAGGGAAAACGCCATGAGACGGAGTTGGGTCGCCGCTGTCCTATTGCTTGCCCTCGTGAGCCCCGTTCACGCCCAAGGTCCGGAGGCGTGGAGGGCCGCCGCCGCCGGCGAGAACCCGGCGGATGCCGATGCCGTCAGGACGGCGGCGGAACTGCTCAGGGAAATCATGGCCATCCCCGAGCAGAGCGTTCCTCCCGCCCTTCTCCGCAGCGCTCAGGGCGTCGCCATCGTCCCGGGCGTCGTCAAGGTGGGTTTCGTCCTCGGCGGCCGGCACGGCAGCGGGATCGTGTTGGTGCGCGATGAGAAGGGCGGATGGGGAGATCCGCACCGGATCACCCTAACGGGGGGAAGCCTGGGCTGGCAGATCGGGGTGCAGTCCACGGATGTGATTCTGGTCTTCAAGACCCGCAAGAGCGTGGACGGCCTCATGGGGGGCAAGTTCACGCTGGGGGCCGACGCGAGCGTGGCGGCTGGCCCCGTGGGGCGTCACGCCGAAGCCGCCACCGACGTCCAGCTCAAGGCCGAGGTGTACGCCTACTCGCGGAGCCGGGGCCTTTTCGCGGGGATCGCCCTCGAGGGAAGCGCCTTGCAGGTGGGAGGAAGGCTGCAGGCCCCCTCCGCCCTCCCTCCGCTGAAGAGGCTTCTCGACGAAGCCTCGAAACGCTGAGATCGGCCGTTCTGCCTGAGGCCTCCTCCGGGGACTGAGCGGTCCCTTATCTTTTTCCTCCGCTGGCCGGCGGGCGGGCCGCCCGCAGCGCCCGTGCGGCCTCCTCCGCGGCGGCGCCGCCGGTCAGGTAGGCTCCGTGTAGGGTCGAATAGAACTCCTTCGAGGTGGCCTCCCCGGCGAAGAGGAGGCGCCCATCGACGGGGGCCGCCAGGTCGGCCCGGCGGTGGGCGCACCCGGGCAGGGCGGCCGTGTACCCCCCCCGGATGTAGGGATCGCCCTCCCACGCGGTGGCGGACGCCTTGACGAGGCGGCGGGCAATGCCGGCGCCGAAAATGCCCTTGAGCTTCTCCAGGGCGAAATCGATCATGGCGTTCTCCCCCGCTCTTTCGAGCGCGGAGGAGAGGCGGCCTCCGACGTAGCCGGCGGCCAGGTTCCAGCCGAAGGGGCGGAGCTGGAAGCTCAAGGTCTCGGGCGCGGAGGCGAATGGGGTGGCTGAGCTGTTCGCGGGCAGGCCGAAGACGTCGCGGTCGAACTGAAGAGCGATCCGGTTGGCCTTGCCCATGGGGACGGCCTCGATGGCCGAACGCTTCCACTCGGGGAGGGGGGGGTCGAAGCGGATGAGGCCCGAGGCGAGGACCCCAGTCGAGACGGTCACGATGACCGCGCGGGCTTCGAGGGCCCCCTTCGGCGTCTCGAGGCGGACCCGGCGGCCCCCCCAGCCGATCCGCCGGACGGGGGCGTCGAGCTCGACCGGCGCGTCCGCCCCGTAGCGGGCCACCAGGGTCCCCACTCCTTCCTTGACGCGCCAGTTCACCTCGGTGTCCCGGTAGTTGGCGAAGTCCAGGGTGGATGCCTCCTCGGGGTCCACGCCCGAGGTGACGGCGATCCAATGGCGGAGGAGGGGCCTCCAGCGTCCGTCGGCCTCGATGACCTCGCTCACCGGCGCGTCCCGCCCCGCCCGGCCCGCGGCGTGGATGGCGTCGAAGTTGCGGTCGTAGAAGGCTGTCCGCTCCCGCAGCTCCCCGGGAGTGGCCCAGCGCTCCCCCAGGAACACCCGGCGGCTCCCCCTCCGCCGCAGGCAGGTGAAGCCCCAGGCGCGGGCAAACTCGGAGAGGGGGTTGATGTCGGCCGAGTGGAGCCACCAGGCGCCGCGGTCGAAGGGGACCCCGAAGGTTGCGCGCTCGGTGTGGGCGCGCCCCCCGACCCGCCCGTTGGCCTCGAGGAGGGCCACTTGGAGGCCTGCTTGGCGCACCGTCTTGGCGGCGGCGAGGCCGGCGGCGCCTGCGCCGACGACGGCCACGTCCACCGAGGAGGGCGTCCGGCTCACGGGGCAGTTCCTTCTGGGTCCAACGAGTCGGAATTCGGGCGCTTGAGAACTGTCGGCTCAATATAGGGCATCGGGGGGTTGGTGAGGTATCGGGAGCTCGGCGGGCGGGACGCTCGGGTTTTTCCGCGAGCGGCCTGTTTCACATATGCCAGCGGCGGGAGAAGGGCGCGCGCCTTCGACTAATATTCCTCGTCCGGCGGGGTCATGGCCCGGGCCAGCTCCTGCATCCTCTCCGGGGGGGCTTCCCCGACGAGGGCGTAAACGTAATCCCCCAGCCGCCATACGCAGGCCAGGGGCGCGGCGTCGCTCGAAACGACCCACTTGCGGGCGGGCAGGGCGGACCAGGCGGGGTTCCCCTCCGCCTTAAAGACGACGAGCACGAGGGGTTTCCCCTCCTTTCGGTAGAGGAAATTCGCCACCTTGATCCCCTCGACGTAGCCCACCCGGCCCCCTTCCAGGGCGATCTCGGCGTCTCCGGCGAAATACACCTGGGGATAGAAGCCCACGCGGGAGCGGAACCAGTTTTTGATTCGGGGCAGCTCGGTGCTTCCCGTCTGGATGGGGCGGGGGTCGATCTGGGCACGCTGGTACTCTGCCCGGGCCTCCTTGGCCACCGCCGCGAACGGATCTCCGGCCGGAGGCGCGGGGCCCCCAACGAGGAGAATCCCCGCCGCGAAGGCGGCGCAGGCCGCCAGG